>CAISVC010000068.1 GCA_903888815.1 uncultured Fibrobacterota bacterium | reverse complement strand
CCCATCCGCCGAAGGTGTGCGCAGGCATTGACCAGTAGAGGCGGAACGTATTTCCCAGATATTTTTTATACACCAGCGGAAGTACCGCAACCGCGCCGTCGCTGAATTGCAGTATTTCCGCAGCCGGCACCATGCGGCCGCAACTTGCCCGCGCAAAAATGTCAGCCCAGATCGGAGTATGGAAAAAGGTGGCATACCCGCACCTGCGGCAGACGTTTTCCCATTCCTCCCGCCGCGCGTTTCGGCGCAGAATAATCCGTACAGGATCATCAGAAGTCATTGATTTCCCTGTCCGATTATATCATGAGGGGCTATATCTTTGCCATGAATCTCATGCCATAATCCGGTCAATTCTTTTCGCATAATAAATATATTCAGCAGGGTATATATCGCGATACCGGAGCCGACCAGGAGTGTCAATTCAAAAAACGGTTGAATTCCTGCCCGCCCGAGCGCACCATACAGTCCGAAAACCGCCGCACCCGTGGCGGCGCTCAGAACCGCCGGCAGCGTAATGCTGCGAACGTACGCGCGCGGGCTGAGGCCGATGGTGGCGACATAGTAGCTGTGAAAACTCGACAAAAGGTATACCAGAGAAATAAACGAATAGGCGGCGGCGATAGCGGGTGCGCCCCATCGCACGGCGATAAGAAATGCCGTGCAGTTGCCCGAGGCGATAATGCAGTTCCAGATAAAGCCGGTTTTCACATGTCCTTTTGCGACGATGACCGAACCACCGATATTCCCCAGGATCTTGAACAGTCCCATTGCGGTAAGAAGCCACAGGAGCGGGACCGCCCGGTCCCAGCCGGGTCCGTAAACGACCGGAACGAACACCTTCGCCGATGCCGCAAGTCCAAACAACAGCGGAAAAGTGAGCAGGGTAAGCAAGCGCAGCATGGTGAGGAGCCCCTCCCGCAGCGCCGCATCATCATGCTGGTTTTTTGCGAACCGGGGGAGCGCAAGGCTTCCGAATATCGGATTGACGAGCCGCTGCGGGACCGTTACCAGTTCATAGGCGATTTTGTAAAAACCGAGTTCCCTGGTGCCTAGAAATTTTCCGATGATCAGATAATCAATGTTGGCCGACAGGAACGTCACGACCCGTTCACCCATCTGGAACATGCCGAACCGGAGGTATGATTTGATCGAGGAGAGATCGAAGGTAAAGGAAAGCGGAAGCGCTCTGAAACCGACGGCGAGGAGCAGCGCCGATTTCACGCTGTTATAGACAACCTGACCCGCCACATACGAAAAAATACCGCAATGTCTGAGCGCCAGGAACACCACGCTCATGGTACCCGTGCAGCGTGCTATGCTTTCAACGATGGTAATCCTGCGGAAATGCAGCTCTTTCTGGAAGTGGAACTGATAGAGCGTTCCGAAGGGAATGATAAGGAAATTCAGACCGATCCAGCCTAAAAGCGGCGGCAGCGGGGAATCGGGCAGACACCATGCGGCGAGGGGACGGCTGCCGAGAAATATGCCGAAAAGCAAGGCCCCCGACGCGACAAGGAGCCAGTAGAGAGAGGAGAAAACGGCGCGGGAGGTGTCCTGGAAATGAATGATCGCATTGCTGATGCCGAGATCGGCAAATGACCGGACGAGGCCGAGAATCACCGTAATGACGGCGATGAACCCAATCTCTTCGGGCCGAAGCATCCGCGCAAGCACGATAGTTTCGAGGAGCTGCGTACCTGCAATGACCACATTCGCCGTCGAGACATTAGCGGCATCAGAGACGATGCGCCGATTAAGTTTCATGACCCGGTGGTCATCCTTGCACTGGTTGATGGATTTGCTGTGTGATCGGTCAGGGTGTTATGATGATTTTTCCCTGACTGTTTTTAGCGCTGGACTGCACGGCATAAAGATATATTCCCGGCACGATCTTCGCCGGCGGATTCCATACGCATGTGGAACCGTACGAACTGTTTGCTTGCGGGGAAAGGGCGGTAACGATTGTTCCGGACACCGAGTAGATGAACACCTTGCTCGAAGGCGGAAGCTTTTCGAAGACCATTTCGAGGTGCCGCCTCTTTGAAAACGGATTCGGATACACCAGTATGGTGCCGACGTTTTTCTTGCCGATGCTGTAGCCGAGCGTATATCTCGAAACGCCGCGATCCGAAGCGATCCATAAATAGCCGTTTTTACGGTCGATGGACAAGTCTGTGATATTGTTCGAGAGCAGCCCTTGCGTTTTGTCAATGATTGTTTTGTTATTATTTAATAGATCATACCTGATGAGCCCGCTGTCAATCGTACCCAGCCACAGGGTCTGCTGGTCTTCCGCTTCAACCGCCAGCACATTTTTCAGGGTCGAGTCAATCCGGCTGACTATCGGCATATTGCCCGCCGAGGTCAGGGTGTAAAGGCCGCTCATTAACAGGTCGCTTCCCGCAAGATAGGTATACAAACCGGTCGATGTCGCAATATAGGTAAAGGCAATCGGTGTCGACACAGCATCAAAGGTGGTTCTTCCGTTGCTTGGCCATACCGTTTTCACCCGGACGCTGTCCGTCAGCGGATGACCATCGTGGGATAACACCAGAATGGTCTCGTCACCGACAATAATATTGTTTGCCGGGTCAACGCACAGACAGCCGACGTTGAGTAAATGATTCGGATCACCGTCTGGAAAGAAAAAGCGGTAATGCCTTTGTTCCGGAGTTAAATGATGAGAAGTATCTATATCGAATACCGGCTCATAGCGGGGGTCATAGCAGATTAAACTTCCGTAATCATTAACCCATGTGGCGATCCATAGGAAACCGGTGGAATCGCAGGCTACGGCATCGCTTTCGGCCCAATCAGGAACCAAACAATTAGGCGAAGCAAAGAACTGACCCAGACCGTAATTCTTGGCCCCGATGCAGTATTTGAGCCAGCTGTTGCTCCCGCGGTCATACCGTTTGACCTGACCGCCCGGGGTCCCGAACCACATGCGGCCTTGAGGATCTTCGTCAATACCCCTGAATCCCCCTCCTCCGGGAATACTTCCCATGGAGGAATATTTCGCGTCCGCCGGACTGAATAATGTCCATTGACCATTGCTAAAAAAACTGATCCCCTCCCACCATGGATTATATGCAAAAGATCTTATTTTCGGCGAGCAGGCCCATGTCAATCCTTCACGGTCTACATATACCCGTGTAACCACTGAAAAAGTGGGGCCGTCGATTTTGATATGAACAGTATCGTTGCCGTTCCAGACATAGAAATAATTAAATGCAGTACCGATGAGACACCCATAGCTGTTGTCGGCTTTAACAGCGGTTACGTTGCTCGGAATGGTCATTATTTTGTTGCCGTCGGCGAACAGATCGCTCCATGCCGTGTCGTTCGCACTTTCGGGTACTATGGTAATCTCCTGCCCGTTGAACATCGCTGCCGGCGTTCGGAGCGCGCGATAGCCGTTTCCCGTCACGATAAAAGATTTTACCGGAAACAGATTGGCGGTATCGGTCAGCCATATTGATGGATCGTAAAAGTTGGCTTTGGTTAATTTATCGCCCCCGATGAAAAGTTTTGCAACTCCCTGTTCGCAACCGAGGAGCAGGGTGTCGCGGAAAATGGCGATGGTATTCACTTTTGATTCACCTATCAAGGTTCCGAAACTGGTGGCAGTTTTTACTGCGGTGAGCTGTTCGGTATCAAAAACGCTGCATCCCTTTTCCGATCCGATGATGAGGTATTTACCGTACGCGACCATGCCGGTGATGGACCAGCCGGTCATGAAATAGGAAGAAACCACGGTCTGACGGCCTTGCTGCGGCCGCTTGTACAGATAGCCGCTTCCGGTCCCGATCCAGAGCGTGCGCTTTGCGTCAATGCAGAGGCTCGAGATATTCGGATCGGGGAACTGCGAGGGATCGGTATAGAGCGTTCCAGTGTTATTCGCAGGATTGTAGCGATACAGACCGCCGTTCGAAGCAACCCAGATAACGGAATGATCGAATACAAAACCGTTGACGCGCAGGGTGGAGGTAAAATTCATGAAACGGTCGAACGGCAGGGCTGCAGCGGCAAGAATAAAAAAGGCAATACCGGTATATACGAGATAGTTATTCCGCATGCTTAATCCGGAGCGCAGTTGGTGAGCGTCGAACGCTGTTAAAATTCAGGAAAATCAAGGTCAAAAAGCCTTAAAAATATAATTTATAAGTAATTCGGGAGATCGATAAAAATATTGTTGCGGTGACCAGAGATAATAAGTGCCTTTATCGCATTATTTTTCTCTGTTTCTGCTTTTCCAGCTGAGCAGTTCCCGTGCATGCAGTTTCGCTGCGGCGGAATCCCCGCCGAGCATTCTCGCGATCTCGTCCACCCGTTCTTTTTCCGACAACCGCTTGACGCGTGTGACGGTGCGGTCGCCAGCGGGCTCTTTATACACGTGGAAGTGATGGTCGGCAAGGGATGCGATCTGGTGGAGGTGAGAAATGCAGAGCACCTGGTGCGATGCGGCCAATTGGGCCAGCGCTTCCGCCACATTGCCGGCAAGCATGCCGCCGATGCCGGTGTCGACTTCGTCGAAAATAAGTATCGGGATCCTGTCGTGGCCGGACATGACCGTTTTTATGGCGAGCATGAGACGCGAGATCTCGCCGCCTGAGGCGGTTTTGGCAAGAGGAAGCATGGGCTCGCCCGGATTGGTCTGCACCATGAAGCGGATTGTTTCGAAGCCGTCCGGCGCCGGGTTGTCGTGCGGCTGCAGTTCAGTCTGCCATTTGCCGCCTTTGAATCCGAGCTGTTCCATGAGCGAGGTGACTTTTTTGTCAAATTCCCGGCAGGCGTTTTTCCGTGCAGTCCGGAGAGCCGTACCGGCCTGTTTACAGGAAGCGAATGCTGCTTTCATTTTTTTTTCGAGTTCCGACCGGTCGGCATCGGTGTTGCCGATCGCATCAAGGTCCCGTTTGAGCGAGTCGCGCTTTGCCATCAGTTCATCGAGGGAGCAGGAATATTTTTTCCTGAGCCGCTGTATTTTTGCAAGCCGGGAATTGAGGCGTTCGATGCGGTTAGGATCAGCGGCAGCGCCGGTTTTCGCAAGGTATGAACCGCAGAAGGTCTCGAGTTCCGTAAAGACATTCAGCGTGTTTGTTATATCGGCGAGCCACGGCTCCACGGCATGGTCATATTTGGCCAGGACCTCGAGTTTTTTGCGCACGGAGGAGATCCGCTTTTCAATTGAGTCCTGCGAAGAAGCCAGAAGGGACACAATCTCAGATGCGGCCGCGCTCCGCTGCGCGGAGGAGGAGAGAAGGCTGAGCTCGCCCGCCAGCTCCTCCTCCTCGCCCGGACGCAAAGAGAGTTCGCTGAGCTCCTTGTGCTGGAATTCCAGCACCTCTTTGCGTTCGGCGAGCGCGGCCGCCTTTGCTTCGAAGGCCTCCATTTCAGATTTCACAGCCGCATAACCTGCATAGGCTGCAGAATAAGTTCCTTTCACGCTGCGTACGCCCGTCAGATCGTCCACGACCCCTGCATGGGTTTCTTCATAGAGCAGGGACTGGTGCTCGTGCTGGCCGTGCAGATCCACGAGGCTGTCGCCGAGTCTTTTCAGTGCGGTTAGCGGCAGCGGCACCTGGTTGACGAGGATTTTGTTGCGGTCGCTGCTGCGGGAAATCCTTCGACGGACAATGAGCGTATCGTCGGCAGGCTCTATGGACAGTTCGTGAAGCAGCGCCTGCAGGGCAGGCCGCTTATCGCGGAGGTCAAAGACGCCGCTCACCTCAGCCTCTTCGGCGCCGCTGCGGATCGCTTCGGTGGAGGCGCGTTCGCCAAGGAGCAGGCTTATGGCGCCGATAAGGATCGACTTGCCGGCGCCGGTCTCGCCGGTAAAGATTGTGAAACCTTTGTCAAGCTCGATCGAAAGCTCATCGATAAGGGCGAAATTGGCAATCCGGATTTCGCGGATCATGCCGGATCCGTTTCCCGCTTCGAACCCTTGCCCCAGGAAAGTTTGGTGCGCAGAAGGGAAAAATAGGACTGTTCGGCCAGCTGGATGAGATTGGTGCTCACGCCGCCGTAGGAGACGGTGATTTCATCGCCGCTCTGCAGCCTGGTCGAATCAAGACCGTCCGCGCTCAGGAGCAGGTCGGGATTTTTCTCGTTGATCCGCAGACGTACCGGTTTGTCCGCCGGCAGCACGAGCGGCCGCTCGTTGAGCGAGTGCGGGCTGATCGGTGTCAGCAGGATCGCATTGACGCCCGGATCGACGATCGGACCCCCGCAGGAGAGCGAATAGGCGGTCGATCCGCTCGGCGTGGCAACGATAATACCGTCGGCGTAATAATCGGCAATGAAATCTTTCCCGTACCATGCCGAGATCGATGCCAGTTTGGGAATATTGATGCGGTTGATGAAAATATCGTTGAGCGCGTTAAACGTGCAGAGTTTTGATGACTGCCGCGTGAGGTACGCTTCCAGCACCATGCGGCTGATGATGGAATACCTGCCCTCGCTGATTTTCTGCAGGCTCGTTTCGAGGTTCTCCGGGCCGATGTCGGTGAGGAAACCCAGGCCCCCGAGGTTGATCCCGACCACCGGCTTCTGCGTGAACCGGCACAGGTGCGCGACCGAGAGGAAGGTGCCGTCACCGCCGACCGAAATGACCGCATCGCTTGACGAGATGAGTGATTTTTCATCATCGGCAACCGCTGCCGGCAGGTCTTTGGGTACGATGTTTTTAAAAAACGGATGCAGGATGACCGGAACCTTTTGACTGCGCGACCAGGCGCAGATACGGTTGACGACTTCATGAAGATGGGGACATTCGCTGAATGCGACGATGCCGAACGAAGTAATCGGGCGCATAGGGTGTTCCTGATTAAATTTTATCTTTAGTAGAGACGTTGCGCCGTTCTAAGCACCGTTTTAAGTATAAATCTTTTTATCCTTAAAAGGTCTTTAGATAACACTGTTATTCTTATAAGGCCTTTAGGTGCAGCGTCTCTATGACGTTCTGAATTCACACAAGGTCGTTATCAGATCCTCGAAATCCGGCCACCGTTCCAGCAGCAGTTCATCGTTAATAGTCGT
>CAISVC010000067.1 GCA_903888815.1 uncultured Fibrobacterota bacterium | reverse complement strand
CTGCAGGGGCTGCTTGAAAAGAAAAAACAGGGAGGACTTACCAGAAATGCGATGCTCAAAATAGCGAAATTGACGCATGATGAATCAGAGAGCCTCGCGAACCTCCTTATCTGCTGCGGACTGCGTGCGGGAATACTCATCGAAAATGAAAAGGGATATCATTGCGTGAGCGAAAAGTTCAAAGCCTGGTTGTCGCGGCCGGAAGCCTGCAGACGTGACGAACTGGTCCATTATACCGCCGAGCATGTCGGTGCATGGCAACCTGATCTCCTGCATGAAACACTCCGCCTGGCGGGCAATGCCTGGCTGACATGCAGCATTTTCCCCGAAAACGAGCGTAAGGCTGCCATCGATGCGCTGCGGATGCTGCGTTGGGCAGGGCTGGTAGAACTTTCAAAAGCCGGGTCTGAAACGATATTCAGCGCAGCGCGGCAAAACACACCGGGGAAAAAAGCAGGTTCCGTCGTCGTGCAGCCTGATTTTTCCGTCGTCATCGCGCATGAGGCGACTGCCGAGCATCTGTTCCGCTTCGGACAAATCGGTACTCTGCAGCTGCTTGACAGAGTATACAAAGGGGTAATAGAACGGAAACAGCTTGATAATTCGCTTGCGCGCGGTCTCGAAGGGGAGACCGCGGTTTCGTGGCTGGCGGAATGGCATGCGCCCTCGAATGTCATTGTAACGGTACGTGAATGGATCCGGGAATTTTACCGTCTGTATATCGCCGAAGGGCCGATGCTGGTGACTGCCGACGCTAAAGTGTCAAATCAGGTAAACTCGTACGAGCCGCTCCGCCGCTATCTTGAACCCGTGCCGGCGCATGCGCTGTTCAGGATAAAGCACGGTGCCGGGACCGCAGTCAAGGAGATTCTCTGCACCATGGGATATGATTACCGGATGCCGTGCGGCGAACGGGAAGCTCCGGATGAAAGAGGAAATACCGGAACATCCGTCACGCAGGATCCATGGAAGCCGGTAGTAACCGCAGTCGCAGAATCGCCGAAGCAGATTCCTGCGCTCCGCGGGAAAAAATACGGCCACGGCCTCAAAGCTTTTGATCTCAACGAAACCGTTCATATCATTGATTACGCCATTCTTACCGGCGCTGAACTGGTGTTCGAATATGCCGGAAGCCCGCTTATCGGAAAAGGAAACTATACCGTATTGCCGGTCACCTGTTCCCGGGGCACAGAACCGATTCTCGAAGGAACCGCGCAAACAGGCCGGAAAAAGCGTTTTTGTGTACGCAGGATCAGCAGAATCGGGGTCGGAGTCTCATGAAAGCGCATTCCGGTTTTGTCCATCTGCATAATCATACCGAATACAGCTTTCTGGACGGTGCGATACGGGTTCCGGATCTTGTGGAACGTGCGGTGCAGTTCGGCATGCCTGCGCTTGCCATCACCGATCATGGAGGGCTTTTCGGCGCCGTGGAGTTCTACGAGACCTGCATTGCGAAGGGCATCAAACCCATTCTCGGATTCGAGGCATACGTCGCGCCGACTTCCCGTTTTGACAAGCAGGCCTCGAGGGACGAACGTTCGTACCATCACCTGATCCTTCTGGCAAAAGACAACGATGGGTGGAAAAACATCATGAAGCTCAGCAGTATCGGGTACACCGAGGGTTTTTATTACAAGCCGCGCATTGATCTCGAGGTACTGCGAGCGCATTCGAAGGGAATCATTGCAACGTCGGCATGCATAGCGGGCGCCATTCCGCGGGCACTTCTTGACGGCAACCGTGCGCTGGCAAAAAAAATCGCGCTTGAATACCGTTCGATTTTCGGCGAAAAGGATTTTTACCTTGAACTGCAGAACCACGGCATCGACGAAGAGATAGTCGCTTTTGATGAGATGATCAAACTCGGCCGCGAACTCGGCATTCCTTTTATCGTTTCCAACGACGCCCACTATCTTAACAAGGAAGATGCGGTATCGCATGAGGTTCTGCTCTGCATTCAAACACAGACAACCATGAGCGATCCTGACCGTTATAAATTTTCCTCGGATCAGGTGTACTTCAAGTCTCCGCAGGAGATGGCTACGCTGTTTTCCGATCTTCCTGAGGCAATGGCCAATACGCTTGAGATCGCCGAGCGGTGCAACGTCTCGATAGAAATGAAGCCTCAGCTCCCCAAACTGCCTGTTCCCGAAGGGTGCAAAAGCATCGAAGACCATCTTATGAAGGTCGCCCGTAAAGGGCTCAGAGAGAGGTACGCGCATGTGACGCCGGGACTTGAAGAACGTCTCGAGTACGAACTGAAAGTGATTTGTTCCATGGAATTTGCCGGATATTTTCTCATTGTCCGCGATTTTGTCCTCGAAGCGGAGAAAATGGGCATCATGGTTGGAGCGCGCGGTTCGGTGGCGGGCAGTCTGGTCGCGCACGTGATCGGCATAACCAACGTCGATCCAATACGATATGATCTGATCTTCGAGCGATTTCTCAATCCCGAGCGCATTTCCATGCCCGATGCCGATATTGATTTCGCCGACAGGGACCGATACAAGGTGATCGATTATGTCATCAGGCAATATGGCCGCGATTCGGTCTGCCAGATCATCAACTATATACGGATGAAGGCCAAGATGGTGGTAAAGGACGTGGCGCGCGCCATGGGCATTCCGCTTGCCGAATCGAACCGCCTTTCTTCGATGGTCAGCGAAAAAAGCCTGCGGGATTCGATTGCTTCAAACGGTGAACTCGCACGTACCATCCAGAACAATAAGCAGTATGAGGAGCTTTTCCGTCACGCAGGCGTGCTTGAGGGGCTGGCGCGTCAGGCGGGAATGCATGCGGGAGGTGTCATCATCGCTCCCGGCGATGTCGTGAACTGGGCGCCGCTCTTCAAACAGCCCGGAACCGATATCGTGATGACACAGTTCGACATGAACCATGTTGAGAAGGTCGGCCTCATTAAAATGGATCTCCTGGGGCTCCGGACACTGACCGTGCTGCAGGAAACGCTGAGGCTTGTTGCACGGTACCATAACAAAACAATTGACTTATGGAAGACTCCGGATGGTGACGAAAAAACCTACCGGCTCTTCGGCAACGGCGAGACCATCGGCGTGTTCCAGTTCGATTCCCAGGGCATGCAGGACTACCTCCGGAAGCTTAAACCCACCAATATTGATGATATTATCGCCATGGCGGCGCTGTACCGGCCAGGGCCTATGGACAACATCGATACGTATATCCACCGCAAGCACGGCAAGGAGAAGGTGCGTTATCTGCACCCGATGCTCGGCGAAATACTTGACGTCACTTACGGCGTCATCATTTATCAGGAACAGGTAATGCGTATTGCGCAGCGCATGGCTGGTTTCACCCTGGGAGAGGCGGATATACTCCGTAAGGCCATGGGAAAGAAGAAAGTCGAAGCGATGGAGGAAATGCGGAAAAAATTCGTGGATGGCGCGGTTACCCGCCGTATTGACCGGAAGACCGCTACCGATGTGTTTGATCTTATGGCCAAGTTCGCTCAATACGGTTTCAACAAAGCACACGCGACCATGTACGCGCATGTCGCATACCACTGCGCCTATCTCAAGGCGCATTATCCGCTTGAGTATCTCACCGCCAATCTCACCTCGTATATCGGGAATCAGGACGAATTTATAAAAGTCAAGAATGAAACAGAACGCATGGGTATTGCCATCCTTCCGCCCAATGTCAACGCAAGCGACGACCGATGCAGCATCGAAAACGGCTCCATACGTCTCGGGCTTTCAGTGATCAAGAATGTCGGTCAGGCCGCCGAAGTAATTCTTGAGGAACACACGCGTTCCGGGAATTTCGTCTCGCTCTACGACCTGAGCAAAAGGGTTG
>CAISVC010000066.1 GCA_903888815.1 uncultured Fibrobacterota bacterium | reverse complement strand
CTCTAAGGAGGTAAACGATTTTACATCCGTGACCGGCCTAAAGGCCTCTAAGGAGGTAAACGATTTTACATCCGTGACCGGTAAAAGTATTTTATTGACACCATGGTTGAGGTTGTGTTAAGTCTGGGCAGCAATCTCGGCAACCGGGCCGCGTTTATGCGGGAGATGGAGCATGCGCTCGAGCAGCTGCTCGGTCCGCCGGTCAGGAAGTCAAGCCTAATGGAGACCGAGCCGCTGGGGGTTACCGTGGGCCAGCCGTGGTATTTTAACCGGCTCATCAGCGGCAGGTATGAGGGTACGCCGCGCGAACTGTTGGAAAAGTGCCGGGTTATTGAAAAGAAGCTCGGACGGACAAGGCCGGAAAAATACGCGCCGCGCACTGCGGATATTGACATTCTGCTGTTCGGAAATCAGGTCGTTAATGAAAAGGATCTGGTAATCCCGCACCGCCATATTCCGGACCGCCGTTTTTGTCTTGCAGGTTTGCGGGAGATTGCAGGCGGACGAAAAGTGCCCGGACTTTCCAAATCGGTCAACGAGCTCGTAAAGGAGATGGGGGCGGAGGTAAGGAAGCAGAAGATCAGGGTTATTGAGAGTGATTAAATTTTCCGGTGGGTGACGATGCATGCAAAATCAGGAGCATTGCTAATGGAAAAAGCCCTGAAAGTCATTAAAAACAGATGAACCCGGTTCTCAAGGACAGCGAAATATACCTATGAACAAAACAGAACCACGCATCCCTTCCCACCTCAATTTTATCGCGATCGAGGGGGTCATCGGCGTGGGGAAGACGTCGCTGTGCGAGCTTCTGGCCGAATCCTGGAACGGCCGCCTGATTTTTGAGGAGGTCGACGAGAACCCGTTCCTCCCCAAGTTTTACGAAGACCGGAAGGCATACGCGTTCCAGACGCAGCTTTGGTTCCTGCTGAGCCGTTACCGCCAGCTTTCGGAAGCGGTTGTCCAGCAGGATCTTTTCCACCGTATCACCATCAGCGACTACCTGTTTGCAAAAGACAGGATTTTTGCCAATATCAATCTGGACGACGACGAACTCCAGCTTTACAATCATGTCGCCGGCACGCTGGAGGCCCAGATACCGCGTCCCGACCTCGTCGTATATCTGCAGGCCTCAAACGAGGTGCTGCTCCGGCGGATCGCCAGGCGCGGCCGTCCGTATGAGTTCAACATCGATCCGACCTACATCGGGCTGCTCAACGAAGCTTATAACCATTTCTTTTTCCATTATGATAAGACGCCGCTCCTTGTGGTCAACACGGACAATATTGATTTTATGAGCGACCGCGGCGACCTTGAGGAGATCGTGGAACAGATGGTGAACATACGGTCAGGCGTGACGTATTATCAGCCGCTGCGTTCCAGAGACAAGGCAGCGATTAACAACCGCCGGACGCCGGAAAAATAACCACGGTCAATTGGCACAAGGAAATCCTTACGTGAACATTATACGATCCCTTTCCGAAATGAAAAAATGGTCGCAGTCCCTGCGCAAGGCCGGCCGTACGATAGGTTTCATTCCCACCATGGGAGCGCTTCACGAAGGGCATCTTTCACTCGTGGCGCAAGCCCGCAGCCAGGCGGACGCGACCGTGATGAGCATATTTGTCAACCCGATTCAATTCGGGCCAGCCGAAGATTTCAGGCGTTACCCGCGGCCGCTTGAAGCCGATTGCGCAAAAGCGGCAGGCGCAGGCTGCGATGTGGTGTTCGTGCCTCAAAAATCAGACATGTATCCTGAGCGCTATTGCACGTTCGTGACCGTGGAAGATTTGAGCGGCAGACTCTGCGGGGCAAGCCGTCCCGCCCATTTCCGCGGCGTTGCGACAGTGGTGCTGAAGCTGTTTAATATCGTGACGCCGGACATCGCCTGTTTCGGGCAGAAGGATGCGCAGCAGGTGATCGTGCTGAGGCGCATGGCTGAGGACCTGAATGTACCGGTCACGATCAAGGTATGTCCGACCGTGCGCGAAGCCGACGGTCTGGCAATGAGTTCGCGAAATGCCTATCTTACGCCGGCTGAACGGGCTGCTGCGCCGGTCATTTACAAAGGCTTACAGGCCGCCCGGGCGCTGTATGATAAAGGTGAACGAAAAGCCGTACGTCTTAGCCAGATAATCGAGGAGCATTACCGTACAGCGCCGCTGATAAAAAAAGAGTATATCGAGATTGTGGATACCATAAGCCTGCATCCGCTCGCGGCAGTCGCTTCGACCGCCCTTGTTGCCGCCGCCTGCCGGACCGAGGAGAGTAAAACAAGACTCATCGATACTATTGTCCTCGGAGGATCACTGTGAGCGACCGGGTTTTTACGCCCCTGATTTACAATCTGTTCCCCCGCTATTTTGCCGCCATTGACGAATGGGGCACGGCGGTTCCGCACGTCAAAGAGATGGGATTTACCGCCGTATTTGTCAACCCGTTTCACGAGACCGGTTTTTCGGGCAGCCTCTATGCGGTCAGGGACTATTTCCGGCTCAATTCCCTTTTCCTGCGCAGGGAGCAGGACCCGGCCGATTTCAAACCGCTCCAGAAGTTCATTGCAGACTGCAAAGCGGCCGGACTTGAGCTGATCATGGACCTGGTCATCAACCATACCGCCATCGACTCGCCCCTTGTCAACGAGCATCCCGCATGGTACAGGCACGATCCCTCCGGCGCCGTTTCCTGCCCCTTCGCCATTGATCCGGGCGATCCGGGCAAGGTAACCGTATGGGGCGATCTGGCTTCAATCGACAATGAAGGATCAGGCGACCGGGAGAACCTGTGGAAGTTCTGGGACACTGTTGTCGCCTATTACCAGGGAATGGGCATTCATGGATTCAGATGCGATGCAGCGTATCAGGTGCCCTCTTCCCTCTGGAAATGGCTGATCGCGAGGGCGAAAAGCCGCAGCAACGGTTTGGTCTTCTATGCGGAGACGCTTGGCTGCAGGCTCGATCAGGTCGAGGCCCTCCGGGGCAGCGGCTTCGATTACCTTTTCAACTCGGTCAAATGGTGGAATTACGATCAGAGCTGGGCGCTTGACCAGCATGCGGCCAACAGGCATATTGCGCCGTCAATCGGTTTTGCAGAGTCGCACGATACGGAACGTCGTGCGAGCGTACCGCCGGGAAACGAGCAGGTACAGAGAAGCCGGTATGCGTTTTCCGCCCTGTTTTCCGCAGGGCTCCTCATGCCCGCAGGCTTCGAGTACGGCGCGACCACGCGCATGGACGTGGTGCGCGGGACGCCGGCAGATGTTGATAAGCCGAAATGGAACATGACGCAGTGGATCCGTTCAATGAACAGGCTCAAGCTCTCGATCCCGGTCCTTGCCGAAGAGGGGTCGTGGCGGGCGTTAAATGATTTCGGGCATGCGTATCTTTTCCTCGAAAAATCGTCGGCGCGCGGCAATAAACCGGCCTATATCTGTATCAACAAAAATCCAAACGGTTCTACGGCGATCGATACCGACATGGTGCCGCAGGAGGT
>CAISVC010000065.1 GCA_903888815.1 uncultured Fibrobacterota bacterium | reverse complement strand
TCCACGATGACCATCCGCTTAGGAGCACGACGGGGGCTGACCATGCTGATATGGGGCGGTCTTTCCACCTCCTTCGTACGGGAGTTTTTTACCTCGGCAAAGGTTACCCATCGCCCCTGGTACAGTACCTCGCCGGCTGAAATATGTGCGAGAAAGTCCTCTTCAACCGCTTTTCTATCGGCGATCGGAACCCAGTTTCCGTGTTCGCCAAGCACCAGACCTTTCAGGATATGGTTTTCAACTTCCGCGATCCGGTTCATCATTTTTACAAATGACCGATTCATGGTGTCGATGATCCGTTAGAAGTAAGAAAGGCTGTCGGGATTGACAAGGAAGGGGCTTTTATTCTGCCGTGCCGGGCGGCGGTTAGGCGCATTTACTCTGGCGCGGCCGGCCGGTTTTTCCGGCGTCAGCCCTTTCGGCGCCACATCGGGCGGCGGCTGTACCGCCGGAGCTGGAGGGGAAGCGGCGGCGCGGCCGGACGAATTTTTTTTACTGGTGATATCGGACAGGAGTTGCGAAGCCAGGAATTCCTGTCCCGGCAGATTTTTCATTTCTTCAATAATCTTGAGCGCTTCATCCTCTTTCCCGCAGTATATTTTGCCGAGCGCGGTCACGGCAAGCGTCGAACGCTGGTGCTCAAGCGGCCACTGCTGAAAGAGGAAAATTATTCCAATAATCGCCAGGAAGAGCGAAATGAAACTTGACATAAAAGCAACAACGATCAGCGGATACAGCGTGGTGGCGCCTTTTTTAAGCGCTTTTGCGATATCATTGGCTTTTACTTTCTGAAGCTGAATAACGGCGTAGCCGCACTCGTTCGAATCCGGGAATTCCCGGATGATCGCCTCGTACAGCCTAACGGCCTCCGGTATTTTTTTCTCGTGATAATGGAGCCGGTATGCCTCTTCATAAAGTTCAAGCGGTGTATTTGCCATCAAACCTCCTCCTTACATTGAAATCGCCGAACACGGCCTTTCAGTATCCCATGCGGATATTCTTTAACAGTGATTTAATCTGTTTGGCGGACATCGAACGGTTCTGTGCCGGTGCAGGGGTATACCGGGTGCAGACAAATTGTTCATCGCCGCCGAAGGAAACGACGCCGGTCGACCGGCCGCTGCGCCGGGCCTTGAACTCCGAACAGCTCTGTTTTGCTTTACAGGTGAAACAGGAGACGCGCACCTGACGGCTGGATGCCCCCCCCCTTTTTTCATACTCCTCATCGCGGTGTTTAATATCCTCTGCACCCGCAAGAGCCCGGTTTTTTGCGACAAAACGGTCGTGATCAATGTTTCTATTCATGGACGTCTACCTTTTCATAAGTGTAAAAAGCCGCCAAAGATAAGTCAATGATAATAAATAGAAAATAATCTATTCCGTGACCTGAAGCCCAGACGGCCTTATTCCGGGCTTCGGGAGGCAGGCTGCATATCACGCCATGCTATCCTCATTGCGTCATAGATTTCTTCGGCGCAGGCCATTCGGCTTACCGGCACGATAGGCAGCGAATCGGTGTGCTGCTTGATCCATCTCACGGCGATCTCCAATTCGGGAAAATCGGAAAAACCGGCCGGAAGCCTTGGACTGAAGAAAAACGAATTAAGTTCCGCGATAAGCGGGCTGTTCGGTTCAAAGGTTCCGGAAAACGACTTGAGCAGAATTTTCTGATTTTCCCTGAACCATACCGACATGCCTTTCCCCGGTGCAGCGTGAGGAAGCAGCACGATACAATCGCCGACAGGACGGAACGTGCCTTTACGTTCAAGGATATCAATTTTTCTGTTGAGCGGAGGTGCGTATTTCCCGATAAGACGGTGCTCGTAAATAAGACATTCCAGTTCGGAACCGCAAAGGTGGGTTACGAGCGTGTGGGATTGCGTCCGGAGCCGTTCGAGCTTGAACGGCGATTCCTCGGTATCGCAGAAGTAGCTTAAAAGCCGCCGCCTGAGATTGCTCGCTTTCCCGATATAGAGATAGGTGCCTGCCCGATCCCTGAAACCGTAAACTCCCGGCTGTGCGGGCAGCGCGAGTAATGTGTCATACGTAAATTCTTTACCGGCAAAAAGAGGCATTTTATCTTCGCGAACCCGCAGATCAAGCTGCTGGCGCGATTCAATTCCCTTGCTGCCCAGAAGCATGAGCAGTTCGGCTACGCAGGCGGCAAAGCGTTCTCCCTGTTTCCGTGCGCTTGCGCCGGCTTGTTCGGTTCCAAGGACCGTTTCTTCAAACACCCCTAACGTAAGCGGCCGGGGAACTGGTGCGTCGGCCGCTTTCAGCAGCTCGCTTGCCAGTACAATGTCATCGGTGAGGATTTCCCCGTGAGCGGCACAGGCGGAGGCTAAAAGGCCGCGGGTGCGTGACGACAGGAAAACCGGTATCCGTTTTTCGCAGGCATGAACGGCAGTCGTACAAAGATCCTCGGCTGAGGCGCGGCTGAAAGGCGGATCGGCGCTGCTTTGAACGGTTGTACGCTCGTCGCAGGGAAGGGAGTCGGGGTCGACAAGCCATCCGGAAGCCAGGCAGGCGGATGCGGGGGACGTTTCCCACAGTGAAAGGTACAGGATGCGGCGTGCGCCGGGATCAATCAGACCGTACGCTGCCATCCATGGAAGCCTGCGCAGGGTCTCGGCAGGTGCCGGCACGCTTGCCTGCAAAGCGTGCCACCGGCCGCTGCCCGCGTCGTGAAAACAGCGCCGGTCTCCGGCAAGTACGGCCCCGATTGCCGCAGCGGCAGTTTTCCGTTCCGGATCCTTGAGCCGCAGGAATCGTTCGGCTATTTCACGCGACGAAACGCCCTCGGGCCGCTCCCGCAGCAATGCGACAATGGCATCGTGAAGTGGTACTTGACAGGTCGTTGTGCTTCGCTCGGTGTTCATTTTTCAGGCTCCGGTTTCATCGTTTGTGTTGCGAACAGGAAAAACTTCTTGAATAAATTGTTTCGCAAATGTATTTTATAGTGCAACGGCATTTAGGAAGATATTCATACTGCAACCCATCATCTGCACGCGCCCGGTTCTGTAGAAAATAGTATTTTATGAATTGACAAGAAAACAGTGACGTGTCGTCACGATTAGCATATCACCATTAACGTCAGAGAGGAGCAATGCAGTATGGCACGTATCAGCAAAGCCCAGCTCGTCAAACTTCAGAGGAAACACCGCACCGATGCGAAAATCGGTGAGTTGTTCGGCATTACACGGCAGGCGGTTCATCAGCTGCGTAAAAAGTATGCGATTGATTCGTCGATTGCCGATAATCCGCAGCGCAATGCGAAAATTGTGAAGCTGTACAAGGGAGGGACTTCCGGTACGGCGCTGGCGAAGAAATTCGAGCTGTCGGTTTCTCAGACCTATCGCGTCATCAATGAGGCGAAGGCTGGAAAGAAAAAGGGGAAGAAACGCAGATAGCATGTATTTTTTTTGCGTTACCGCGGGGCGCTCACACCAATGAGCGCCCCGTTTTTTTTATAGCCTCGTTCCCTGGCGTGGAGTAGATTTTCAGCACGAAAGCGTTATACAGAAAACATCCCGCGATCACCGTGAACACCCAAACTTCCACCGAAAAAGCCGCACTCAGAAAATCTCTCGCCATCGCCACGGCAATCATGATGCTGTCGGTGTTTTTAAGCAGGGTCATTGGCCTTATGCGCGAACAGGTCATCGCGCATTTTGGCGGCACGAGTACCGATATCGATGCCTACGTGACGGCTTTTTTCATTCCGGAAATTCTCAACCATTTTCTGGCCGGCGGTTTTCTTTCAATTACTTTTATTCCTATTTTTCAGCGGTATCTTGCGCAATCGGATAACGAAGGCGCGTGGCGTTCTTTTTCCAATATCATCACTGTCGGAACTGTTGTATTTGCAATTGTCATCCCCGCTGGCATGCTCGGCACGCCGGCTGTTCTGCACATCATGGGGCCGCATATCGCCAATGAACGGACGCTGCCGCTGACGGTCCGTATGACCCGTATTATCCTTCCCGCGCAGCTTTTTTTTTACTGGGGAGCCTTTTTTTCCGCCGTGCAGATGGCGCACCACCGCTTTTTATGGCCGGCGCTCGCCCCGCTTTTTTACAATACAGGAATCATCCTCGGTGGCATACTGCTGAAACAGGCCGTCGGTGTTGAAGGCTTTGCCTGGGGCGTGCTTGGAGGGGCTTTTGCCGGTAACGTTTTTTTTCAGCTGATAGGAGCGCGCCGCGTCGGCATGCGTTACCGGGTTCGTTTCGATCTTTCCGACCCGGATCTCAGGAAATTTTTGTTGCTTTCCCTTCCGCTGGTTCTCGGACTCACCATGACTTTTTCAAATGAACTGCTCTTCCGCTTTTTCGGCTCTTTCCTGGAAGAAGGCGGGACGTCCAGCATTAATTACGCGCTGCGCACCATGGGGTTCGTCGTCGCCGTATTCGGTCAGGCATCGGGTGTCGCTTTTTATCCCTATCTTTCCCGTCTTGCCATTGAAAAGAAGTTCTCGGAAATTACCGCGCTCCTGAACAGGGCGCTGACGACAATCGGGATTTACTGTATTCCTCTCTCATTACTTTTGTTCGTTTGTGCCCCTCAGGTTATTTCGATCCTCTACGAACACGGCCACTTTTCCGCCGCCTCGACAGCCAGGACCGCTCCGGTATTCGCGTTATATGTGGTCGGTGCGTTCGCTTTTTCGGCAGCGGTATTTGTCGTTCGTCCGTTTTATGCCATCCAGAAAATGTATGTACCTGTAATCATCAGCTCCGCTGTTTTCCTTGTCTGTCTTCCGCTGTATTACCTGACCAGCAGATGGTGGGGCGCCAGGGGCATTGCTGCGAGTGCGGTTACAGGCATGGTGCTGCAATCTTTCCTGCTCTATGTGATCTGGAATTTTAAATTCGGGGACAGAAGATCGATGTGGAATAGTCTGAGGACTTTCGCAAAAATACTTTGCATAAGCATAATTGCAGCGGCAGCCGGATGGCTGGTGAAATCGGAACTTGCCGGCATGAGCTTCGGATACGGAAAATTTCCGGACAATCTGATTGTTTTCATGGGAACGTCGGCTTCCGTGGGAATTATTGTTTTATTTTTATATCAGGTGACGGGAGTACAGAAGATAAAAGAGATCTTCAGGATATTTTCAAGGAAAAACCGAAAGCAAAGATTGAAGCAGTAAATGAAAAAGGCTTGAATCTATAGATCCAAGCCTTTTTCATTTACGATAATAATTGCCTACCGCCTTCCGAACCGGATCTCGGTTTCAGGAGTCGTACCTGAATTGATTCCCGGGTTCTCTGCAGGAGGAGGAGGGGGCGCAGGTGCGTGTTCCGCTTCGCTTACCGGAGCTTCGGCAACGCCGGCCGGAGATCCTTCAGGGAGTTCGTCCTTGAGCATCCGCCGTTTCACGATGGTTTTACGGCCATGCTCGAGGTTTTCGTCCGAGCTGTAATCTGAAGGAACAAGGTCGGGCCCTGACGGGGCTGCTGCTACCGGTTTCCGTTCCATGTCGGTCTGCTGAACAGGCGCCTGGAACTCAGGAAGAGGAACGCTCTCTCCTTTTTCAAATACCGGCTCGTCGGACGGTTGGGGCGATACCGCGGAAGGAGCCGGCTGCTGCTGGGGAGCATTGTACCGGTTTCTCTCCTGCAAGTTGTCCCGCCGGAGGTTCCGGTTATTATCCCGGTTCCGGTCTCTATTCCCTCTTAGGTTCCGGTCATCCCGGTTTCTAGGATGGTCCCCTCTGGAAAAATTCTCCTGCATTTTCCGGCGCGCGAATTCCTGATCGCGCTCCGCGTGTTTGAGCCTCATGTTGATATCACGCAGCGATTTTTCAACCGGATCGATCGATACCGCAGCAGCCGGCGTGGCTGTCGGCGCCTGGTGTCTCTGGTCCTGATTAGGCCTTTTCTCATGCCGTCTGAAATCGGCATTCCTTTTTTCAAACCGTTCGGTCTGCGTTATAGGCGACGGCCTGGCATCCTTAAGATTGTTTATCGATTTACGCATCCCTGCTGTAAGTGCCAGGGAAACGACCTGGAGTAACAGCACAACAGCTGCTATGATGATTGCTACAATTGCTAATTCCATAAGTATTACTTCTCCATACGAGATAATTGTAATTGTTGGTGTGCGGTCCGACGGACGCGTGGTTGTAAAAAAGACCGCGTATTAAGTGTGTTGCGCGCGTCGTGAGGTATAGCTCCCGCGTCCACGTTCCGCAGAATTTCTGATCAGGAGGAGGTGGAGTGGCGAGGGCGGTTGTTAGAATTTCCGGATCCCCCAGCCCCGGGGGAGCGAAATATAAGGGTGAGCAATCCGCAGGTTTTCCGGATGTTTGAAACGCATGATCGTCGTGCGCCGCCGGAGGTGCCCGTTCCGCTTTTGTCGTCAGTTTCTGTCGTAAAAGCGGAAAGAGCCTAACGAACCGTCTTTTCCGGCTGCATGAGCAGTGAATGCTTGCTCCCGAATTTTTTCAAACTGTGTGGACACGGCGCTTTCGGCATCGTCGTGCACGCATAAGTGCGTAGAGTATATCATTATGTCAAAGAGCGCTTTTCCCGCGGATGTTTCTCATTGAAGCTTTCGGCCTGACCAATGAGTGAGTCAAAGCCCGCGTTTTTCCGGAGATGGTGAAGCCGCTGCTCCGTACAAAAATCAGCGTCAATGGAAACCGGGAAGACCGTCATCCCTCCTGCTGCAATCGGTTTCATGGGGAGTTGTTTCAGGGAGGATGGGATGCACCGGCTGATAGCGCGCCGGATGCAACGCTGAAAATATACTTTCCGGGTAAGAATTCTGCAATAATTTCCTATTTTGCCCCGCCGGCTTTCTTCCTGAGATAGTGCGGCAGCAGAAACGCGCCCTTGTGCACGTCATTATTGTAATAGGTGCACGAATCCGCAATAGCCGCATAACGTTCAGCGTCAAACTGTTCCAACGCATTTTTTTCACGCCCGCACAGGACAAAGCTGCAGATACCTTCGGGAAATGAGCTGAATGAGCAGATATACGGTTTGACCTGCGCAAAGAGCGGCGAGATAAGCGACAGGGTCTGTCGCAGGTAATCGGGCCGGACGATCGGCGAATCGGTCTGAATTACTGTAATGCCGCCGCTTTTAAGGCGCTGCGCGGCGATATGATGGAAATCGGCGGTCTCGAGCGATTGTACGGGCCCTCCCGGGTCGTACGAATCGACGATGATCACATCGAATGCCGTATCCGTTGCTTTAAGGTAATTATAGCCGTCGTCAATCACCACGGATACCCGTTTGTCCTTAAATCCGGCGGCCAGGGCGGGGAAAAATTTCTGCGCGGTATCTTTAACCATTTTGTCAATTTCAACGACGACGATCGATTCCACCGGGGCGTGTTTGAGCACCTCTTTGAGGCAGCCGCCGTCGCCGCCGCCGATGATGCAGACGCTTCGCGGTTTTTTATGGCAGAGCATGGCCGGATGCACGATCATCTCATGATACGTATCGCTGTCATGTTCGGTCATCACGATGGAGCCGCCCAGGCACAGCACCATACCATAGTGGTAGGTATCGAACACCTCGATTTTCTGAAACTGGCTTGAAGCGCAGAATACCGCATGTTTCACCTTGATGGTGATGCCGGCCAGACCGTGGACGAGGTTATGGATCCAGAGTGACGTACCGACGCCTGTCGGATAACTGACCATTTTATTCATATGCCACCTCTCTATTCGACGACGACAATGTTCGCTTTTTCGAAACCGTTGAAGTTGGAAGCGCTGGCCGAGGTATAGGCGCCCATGGATTCGAATACCAGAAGGTCGCCGATTTCCAGGATGGGCAGCGCGATATGTTCGTAGGGCACATCAATCGAGTCGCAGGTGGGACCGGCCAGAACCGAATCGTACCGGGGACCGGGCCTGGACATGAACATCGGGTAATCGGCGTGGTCGTAGATTTTTCCTGAAAATGAGCCATAGACGCCTTCGTCAAGATAGTACCACCAGACGCCGCTGCGCAGGCTGCGGCCGATGACCCGCGTCGCAAGGGTCATGGCAGGCCCGGAAAGCACGCGGCCCGGTTCGGCAATTATATCGTAGTTTGAAAAATAACGTTCGAGGTATTCATTGATCGGCTCGCAGAACTCCGCCAGGGGCAGAACCGGGGTCAGGTAATTGATGGGAAAACCGCCGCCGATATCGATGATTTTGATCGCTATTCCCTTGAGCGCCGCCTTCCGGCAGATGTCGCGGCAGTATTCGAGCGCTTCGATGTACTTGAGCGCGTTTTCGTTCTGCGAGCCGCAATGAAAGCAGATCCCTCTGACATTGAGGCCCAGTGCGGCAGCCTTTTGAATGAGATCGAAGGTAAGCTCGGGTGCGATGCCGAATTTGTGCGACAGGTTGACCAGACAGTTCGGGTTCTGAATGCTCATACGGACGAGGAGTTCAGCCGCATTCTTGTAGGGAAGGAACTTGGGCAGTTCGTCTTCATTGTCAACGACAAAGCGGGTGATGCCGAAATCGAAGGCGGAACGGATATCATTGCCCCGGTGGATCGGGTGTGTGTGAAGGCACTGTCCGGGAATGACGCCCGCCCGTTTCACCACTTCGATTTCGCCGTTTGAACAGACGTCGAAGAAGCAGCCTTCGCTCCTGAGGATGGAGACGAACGGCGGTGCGGCGTTCGATTTGACCGCATAATACAGGGTGACGCCGGGCAGCGCGTTTTTCAGCTCGCGGTAGGCTTCCCGGAGGCGGTTCTCTGAAAGAAAGAGGGTCGGGGTTCCGTGCACTGCGGCTAATTTCTGAAAAGACGTGAAATCCATAATTGACAATACCCGCTTTCAACAACAGATTACGACAGGAAATCGTCCGGAAATTCCGGTTTCGCATCGGTAATTACTTTCACCGGCGCCCTGAAAAGCATCGCGATGTATGGAAAGGGAGTCTGCATCGAACAATGGGTGCCGCCTGAATATACCTTGAGACCGCGGATTCCGTACCGGGCAAGCTTTTTATCGACCGCCCGGGCGGTAATGCCGGTAACGCCGGCCGTTTGCGAACAAAGGGTGATCGACCACAGGGTCGCGTACATCTGTATATAGGAATAAAAAGGAGTGACCCGGGGGAAAGCGGCGCGCAGCGTTTTCTGAATGCACGAAAACGCTGCCGGCCGCGTTACCGGCGATTCGCTGTGCATGACGAAAATGCCGTTTTTATTCCGGAGGGCGCGTTTGACCGCGATGAAAAATTCCTTTGTGTAAAGCATTCGCGAAGGGCCCGAGGGGTCGGTCATGTCCATGATGATGACGTCGAACTCGCCGGGGTGTTCTTCGACATACTGCCGGGCGTCGGTTATGTTGACGCTGACGCGGCGGTCCCTGAATGCCCCGCCGTGAATCCGCGGCAGGTGTTTCTTGGAAAATTCGATGACACCGTTGTCGAGCTCCGCGAGTTCGACCCTCTTCACACAGGGATATTTGAGCACTTCCCGCATGATACCGCCGTCGCCGGCGCCCATCACGAGCACCGACTCGGGTTTCGGGTGGGAACAGAGTGCCGGATGCACCATGGGCTCGTGATAGTGGTAGTCGTTCCGGTCGGCCACCTGGGTGATGTCGTCGAGGAGCAGGACCTTGCCGAATTCGTCGGTGTCGACAAGTTGCAGCGACTGATATTTTGTTTTTGTCCTGACCAGAGACTTCTTCACCGTATAAAAATAGCCGAAATAGGGATTGAGCGCCTCGGCGTACACCCTTCTTCCCTTCGCAAGCCGGTCGATGTTGCCTAATTCCGCTCGAAGATGTTTCTGCATTCGAAGATCTCCTGCATCTCCTTGCGAAGAAGCGTTTTTATACGCGTCCGTTCTTTTTTGGAAAGTTTCGAGAGTTCGGAACCGAACAGATAATTTTCGAGTTTGAGGTTTTTGAGCATCATTTTTGAATGGAAGACATTGTCCGAGACGATATTGATATCGTAGGCGATGTACTGCCGCAGGATCGAGTCTGAAAGGTAGTCCTGAATCGACGTGATGTCGTGGTCGATGTAAATCTTGCGTCCGCTGACGTCGCGGGTGAAGCCGCGCACCCGGTAGTCCGCGAGCACGATGTCGGAGTCGAAGCTGTCGATCAGAAAATCGAGGGCGCGCAGCGGCGAGATCATGCCGCAGGTCGAGACGTCGATGTCGACGCGGAAGGTTGAGATGCCGGTTTTCGAGTTGGTTTCCGGGTACGTGTGCGCCGTGATATGGCTTTTATCAAGGTGCGCCACGTAGTCGCCGCCGGCGTAATCGAGCGTATGGTGGCCCTCGTTGATGAGCACCGTCACGCTGGCCCCGCGCGGGTCGTAGTCCTGGGTCGAAATATTGACGACCTTTGCCTGGATGATGTTCGTCACCTCTTCGAGAATGCTCCGGAGCTTTTCGGAGTTGTAAACGTCGTCGATGTATTCCATGTAATCCATCTGCGAGTTCTTGGAGCGGGCGTAGCACATGTCGTAGATGTTGAAACTGAGGGCCTTCGTGAGATTGTTGAATCCCTGGAGCCTGATTTTACGGCCATGGTACCGGTTGATCATACTGCCAGCAACTCCTCAAACAGTAAAATAAAACGGCAATTCGTATCCAAAAATAGAAAATCGCGTAGGGAGGGGAAGAAAATATTTTAAAGGGCCGCTGAAAATAATCCTTTTTATATCAACGATAAGTCCTAAAACAACTCCGTTTTTTGGTTTTTCAAAGTTGATAAAAAATCATTTCATTTTTTCACACAGAAACCGGGAAGTAAAAACCCAAACAACAACCTTTGGCTTTTTCTTACAGCCGTTAAGTAGATAGCGCAATTGTGACGGGCCGTCGATATGGGCACTAAGGCTTGGATACGTACGGGTAGGTTGCTTTGTATAATAGGCGATATGCGCTCCAATGCCCGCATTGAGGGTTCGATTGAACATGGTATAGCTATCACCGAAAATCATGATGTCACTCATAGGGGAATCCTTAAAAGGTGAACCATCTTCCATCCGAATCATTTTACATTCTCGTTGATAATAAGCTGGATCGCCGATTATCTTGCTTAGGTCACCTTGTTCGGAAACGTTTGTATCTTTTATTGAATATGCGTATTTGCACTTTGAACCAAGAGTTGAAGCTATTTCAGCAGAAATGATTTCTGCCGCCAGCATAATTCCTTTCTGATCCCAGTGGGTATCTTTTTTTAGATAGAGGGAATCTTTCCCGTTATAGGAATTGTATGGTAAGGTAAGGTCAATAACATTTACATGCTTTTGTTTCAATACATTGATAAAATGCAGTCTTTGCCTGCTCACTTGATCGATAGAAACAGGGAGATACTTTTGAATGATCGCTTCCTTATCCGGCACTGGCACGACGAATAGATAAATGCCCGACTTTTTTAACGAATCATTAAGAGAAGAAATGGTGCCTGCATTTTTATGCAAAAACCACCACGGTCTAAGAATG
>CAISVC010000064.1 GCA_903888815.1 uncultured Fibrobacterota bacterium | reverse complement strand
GTGCTCTCATGCCTACCGTTGACCACATCACCCCAAACGCGCTGGAATTTGAAATCTGTTCATATCAGATCAACAAAGCCAAAAGCGATCTCGACCCCGCGGAATTCGTGGAACTTTGCAAGAGGGTGGTGAAATTCAGGTCTTAAGACCGGTAAGCCATTCTATGGCTTTGGTCAAAATTTGTCCCCAGCGGTGAGGAACTTCCAGTCCCTCACCTGTTCTCCCGCATCGGCGCGACGATTTTGGCTTTAAAACTCCGTTACTTTGCACCCTATAGTTTTTATTATTTTATTACAACACATCGAAGACAGGTGAAATCGGAGGATAGACCGCATTACTTATGACAACTGCCGTTGAACCTGAAAAACGCTTTATTCCTTCTGTCCAGCCGCGCGGCATCCGGCCGGGCGCCCCCACAGTTTATACGGTCTATCAGCTTTTATTAAAAATCGATTCCCGGACAGCCGATGCCGGCCAGACCTTTGATACAACCATTCAGCAGACATTGGCATGGGTCCAGGAAAAATTTCCCGACAAACTTCCGGAGGCTGCCGGTCCGAAACAGCGGTTTAAATGCGAAGTGCCTGGCCAGAGGGTCAATTGCGCCTCGCACGACAGATTCTGGGCAGTCAGGCTGGAACAACCCGACAGTCCTTTCGACGGAAGGCCCGCGGTCGGCGGCCGGACATGGACCACCGACATATCCATCGCGCAACGGGAAAATGGCCTTTTTTTCGGCATAAAGGTCATTTGCGCTTCCCTGCCGGATTGCAGCGAAAAAATATTTCTTACACGCCCTAAGGTCATCAGGGAAATTGCTGAACAGACAGGCATTATCGATGGTATCAGAATAAGCCCGAAACCGTTATGCATCGGGCAGGACATCACGATTGACGATTTTTATAATCTGGTGACTGACCCAAACCGCAGCCTGCCTGTAATCGTGCTGAGCCAGCCTGATAAGCACAGGCTTCCCGTGCCGGTTTTATTACCGTATGTTCTTGATGGGAATTATCTGGCTGAGAAGATCTTCGGTTATGCGCATGTCGCCCTTCTGCCCTGGGCGGAATCCTTTAACTGGACGAATAAAGTCGGCAAAGCGTGGTCGGTTTTTAACGGCGCTGTCCGGACATATCATACGGGCCTGAATTTTGAAACCAATCCTCTGTATTGCCATCCGCTGACGCTTTTAGAGGAGATTCTTTTCTGGAGCGAGCCGAACACCAAGGATATCGCGGAACGCGCCTTCACTTCATTTTTAATCAATGCCGTCCAGACAAACAGCCTGTCAAGAAGAATCGACTGGTCAGGCAATCCTTTTGTCAATGACGTCGAATTGATGATCGAACAGACGGAGCAGAAAAATCTGGCGTTCTATCTCGAAAATTCAAGGTCCGACCAGGAGACGCTCAGGGTACTGAAAAGCCAGAAAGAAAGCCAGGACAGGGAGATCGACCTTCTTAAAAGGTCAATAAAGGGAAAAGAAAACGAAATTTCGGAATATTGCGATCTGGCGACATCGGCGGAAAAGGACAAGTCGTACTACGAAGACGAGAATAAAAAACTCAGGGCGCATATCAATGTCCTCCGCATGCAGCTGGAAAAGAGGCAGAAACAGAAAATAGACGACTCGATAACAATACCGGTCACGCTCGATGATTTGCCGGAATGGGTCAATGAGTATCTTGTCGGCCGCGTGGTCCTCCATCCAAGGGCGTTCCAGGGAATAAAGAAATCAGACTATAAAAACCCGCCGCTTGTTTATAAGGCGCTGCTGCTCCTGGCAAACCAGTACCGCGACATGAAGCTGGGCTTGGTTTCCCAGGAAGACTATGTCAAATCGCGCGACGCGCTGCAATTGAGGGACGGCGGATCGATCGACGAAGACCATGCCGGGGAATACGACAGCGCGTATTACGTGCAGTACCCCATCGGCACTTCGGCCAACCGCTTTCTGGAATACCATTTACGGTGCGGGGGAAACACCCGCGATCCGGAGCGGTGCCTGGCGATCTATTTTTTCTGGGACGACGAATCGCGGCAGGTCGTGATCGGCTGGCTGCCGAGTCATCTGGAAAATAAGATGACGTGAGGCGGCGGAGAAACCGGATTAAAATTATACCCCCTACAATAGGAATAAAAACAATGGGTTATGAAGGTCCGACCCGGAAGGTACGGAAGGTAACCCAAAAAACAGTATCGATCTGCGACAATATTTTGGTGTCAGGAACGAAATATAGTCGGTTAAAGCGTGATAGCAGGATAAGGATTGTTTATACCGCATACCGCCGCTGTTGCGATCTACCTTCCCCCCCTCCAGTAGACGCAGCTTGACGGTATGCGTTTTTTTTTTAAACCCCCGCCATAAGCATCAAATAAACCAACTCCGTCCCAGAATACGTGAAGGGTTCTTTGTCATGCGGCAAAGAACCCTTTGTAGGTAAGCAGGTAGAAAACAGTCTGATTCGCTACCGCAGGTTCTGCTCCACGAACTTCCAGTTCACCAGTTTCCAGAACGCCTCAACATAGCCTGCACGGTTGTTGCGGTAGTCAATGTAGTAGGCGTGTTCCCAGACGTCGCAGGTGAGGAGCGGTTTTCTGCCGTCCCTGAGCGGGGTGCCGGCGTTGCCCGTGCTTTCGATGGCAAGCTTGCCGTCTTTGTTCTTGACAAGCCAGGCCCAGCCTGACCCGAACGTCGTGACCGCGGCCTTGGTGAACTGTTCCTTGAACTGCGCGAAGGAGCCGAACTCCTTTTTGATCGCATCGGCGACAGTGCCGGCAGGTTCGCCACCGGCCTTTGGCGCAAGGCCCTGCCAGTAGAACGTATGGTTGAAAATCTGCGCCGCATTATTGAAAATGCCGCCCGCAGGCGCCATTTTAACGAGCTCTTCGAGCGGCAGGTTTTCGAACTCGGTGCCGGGAATGAGCTTGTTGAGGTTCGTCACGTAGGCCGCATGGTGCTTGCCATAGTGGTATTCAATGGTTTCCTTTGAAATCGTGGGCGTTAGCGCGTCCATTGCGAACGGCAGTGCCGGAAGTTTGTGCTCCATGGTTCCTCCTCGTTGTTAATAAAAAACTGTTTATTTATCTATCTCCATTAGTTTCCGCCGTAAGTTAAACCTGCATCGGCGGGCATTTCGCTGCTCGCCTTGAAAACGCGACGGTTCATGGTTTAATTATAACTTCCATCGGCCTTCTATTCGTACCACTGTTTTGTCAACAAGCGTTATCCGGCCGTCGCGCCCTTCGGGTTGAATTCAAGGCGTTACGCGAAACACCCGCCTCGCTCTTCATCCTCCCGGACATTTCTGATCCGCCCATAAAATTTACATCCTGCCTCGGCGCGCAAGAGGGAGGTTGGTATAGTTGCAAACTGCTTAAGAATAACATAAATTCAGGAGGTGAAGGGAAAGCGATAATGAAATTGCATGACAATTATTTTCAACTTTTGCGATACGCGGATAAAAGAGCAGCGGGAATGCTGATTGCAGCGCTGATTTTCGTGACCGGTGTTGCATGGGGTGCCGAACATGCGGCATTTATTAAAATTTCCGGTGCGATAGGTCCGATCACCGCGAGTTACATCCAGCGCGCCATCAGACAGGCTGAAGAACAAAAAGATGTTTGCCTGATCATCCAGCTCGATACGCCGGGCGGGCTGCTCAATTCCACTAAAGATATCGTACAGTTTTTTTTCTCATCGCCGGTACCCACCGTCGTTTATATCGCGCCGGCCGGAGCGACCGCGACCAGCGCAGGCTGCTTCATCACCCTGGCCGCGGACGTGGCTGCCATGGCCCCGGGCACGAGCATCGGCGCGGCTCATCCGGTGACCCTCGGGGGCGGCGATGCGGCCCAGAAGACCGATGAGGTGATGAAGAAAAAACTGGAGAATTTCGCTTCGAGCTTCATTGAATCCATTGCCGCCAAGCGGAACCGCAACGTGGAATGGGCC
>CAISVC010000063.1 GCA_903888815.1 uncultured Fibrobacterota bacterium | reverse complement strand
CCATCGGAATTACCGATGCGCCGATCGCTTCCGCTCCATAATGCAGCCCAAAAGCTCCGGTGTAAAGACCGTAACGAAAAGCTATTTGCACCAGGTCGTCACGAGTTACACCGGCGGCAGTCATAAAACGTGCCACAAGATTATACCAAATACGTATATCGTTTTTGGTATAACCAACAACTATCGGTTTGCTTGTGGTCCCCGAGGAAGAGTGAATGCGGACTACTTCTCTGAGCGGCACGGCAAACATGCCATAAGGATAGTTAAGGCGCAAATCATCTATGGTAGTAAAAGGAAGTTTCGTCAAATCGGACAAGGAACGAATATCTTCCGCTATTATACCTAAATCATCAAATTTCCTTCGATAACAGGTAACATTCTTATGAACCCTATTGATTATAGCCTGGAGTCTTTCCAGTTGCAGTTGTTCGAGTTCATCCCGCGAGATACACTCATGTTCAGGATCCCAGATATTCATAAAATACCTCCCTGCAAATTGTGCCCCCCTTCACCCGGAAGGCGAGGATCGTTTCCCTTCGTTGCCGATAGATTTTTTACCGTTCCCATATTTCTTTCTTATCTTTACCCAGATACGCACGCTGAACTTCTTTATTTTGTAGTAATTCGGCGGCAGTTCCCTCTAAAATCAACCGGCCTGTTTCCAGAACATATCCGCGATTTGCCAACTTCAGGGCTGCCCGCGCATTTTGTTCGACCAGAAGAATAGTTGTTTTCTTTTCCCGGCTCAGGCTTTCAATAACCTGGAAAATTTCCTGAGCCACGATAGGCGCGAGCCCCATGGATGGCTCGTCTAAAAGCAGAAGTTTTGGTTTGGCCATAAGTGCTCTACCAATGGAGAGCATTTGCAGCTCACCACCCGATAATGTACCGGCAAGTTGCTTTCGCCTTTCTCTGAGAATAGGAAACAAGGCGTAGACCATTTCGATGGTTTCTTTTGCTGCAGCTTTGCCTTCCCGCGTCTTGTATTGTAAATAGGCTCCTAATTCCAGATTATCCTCCACGGAAAGAGGTTTAAAAACCTGTCTTCCCTCCGGAACCTGGGAAATCCCCATCTTGACAATTTGATGCGCGGCAAGATCATTTATTGGAACCCCATCGAAAATAATTTGCCCGCTGCGGGGAGAAATAATTCCGGACAAAGAATTAAGAAGCGTTGTCTTGCCGGCGCCGTTAGCGCCGATAAGAGTGACTATTTCTCCCGCGGTCAGATGCAAAGAAACATTTTTCAAAACATGCACTTGACCGTAGTACGTGTTGATATTTTTTATCTTCAACATAATATTCTGTTCATAGTATATCTATATTATTCTTGGCAGTCGTCATACCGTTTCGCTTTCAAAGGATAACGAGGCGACAAGAAGGAGGCTACACAGGCGTATTACTAATACGTCGAGGAAGCCGACGACGATGCCAACAAAGTTAGCCAAAGAAAGCGAAGCGGTATTAACCATCGCCGAGATACGCGGAGATCACCGCCGGGTTTCCCTGAATTTCCCGCGGCGTTCCTTCCACTAAT
>CAISVC010000062.1 GCA_903888815.1 uncultured Fibrobacterota bacterium | reverse complement strand
TCGGCACCTACGAAACGATCTGGGCGGCAATTCTGCTCATTATCTTTCATGCGGTCTCCAAGGGCCTGCTCTTTCTTGGTGTGGGAACCATCGAGCACAAGATCGGCTCCCGCGACATCGAGGACATGGGCGGTCTTATCGTGGCACGGCCCGGACTGGCGCTCGTCATGGTTATCGGCATCCTCGGCATGTTTCTGGCGCCATTCGGCATGCTGATCTCAAAATGGGCAACGCTCCGGGCGTTCATCGATGTCAATCCGCCGGTCCTTGCCATTCTGCTTGCGTTCGGCAGCGCACCCACGCTTTTTTTCTGGACCAAGTGGATGGGAAAGATCATAAGTGTTCCGCAAAATGCGGTCAGAGCGGCTGACCGCGCCTCAGGCGACGAGTGGGCGGCGCTCGGCATCCTTGCCCTGCTCACTATCGCGGCGTGCGGGCTTTTCCCTCTTGTCGCACTCAAGGCCATTGAGCCTTATATCATTTCTATTTTCGGCCAGAGCGTAAGCCTTACCGGGGGGAACATCATCATCATGGCGATCATGCTCGGTTTTATGGTGCTGCTGCCGCTGGGATTCGCCCTGTACCCGAAGAAACTGATCAGGGTTCCGTCCTACCTTGCAGGAGCAAATGTCAACGGCAGCCTAGGCAGCAGCCTAGCCTACAAAGGCGCCATGGGTATTGACCGTGAAATCGGCCTGCGGAATTATTACCTGTCAGAATTCCTGAGCGAGAAAAAGCTGACAACGGCAAGTATCGTCACGACACTCATTATCATTTCTGCCATGTTCGCGGCGCTTTTTGCGCCGTGCGCATAAGAGAGCGGATGATGGACACGAAGAACCTTCTTGAACAGCTGCTGTGGGGCGGCGGATATCTGCTGCTTGCGCCTCTTGCGGGCGGGCTTCTGGCCGGATTCGACCGGATCCTCACCGCACGCATGCAGTCGCGCAAGGGGCCGCCCGTTCTGCAGCCGTTTTACGATGTTTTTAAGCTGCTCGAAAAACGCGGCACCGTGGTCAACGGCTTTCAGAATTTCTACATGATCTGTTTTCTCATTTTTGTCATGCTCACGGGTGTGCTCTTTTTCTCCGGCGGCGATCTGCTGCTCACCATCTTCGCGCTTACCGTGGCAGGCGTATTCCTGGTGCTCGGCGCCTATTCGACCAATTCACCCTACAGCACGATCGGCGCCGAACGCGAACTTCTGCAGATGATGGCGTACGAGCCCATGCTGCTTATCGTGGCAATAGGCATGTACCTTGTCACTTGCAGCTTTCAAGTGCGCGATATCATAACTTTTTCCGCACCGATCGTCTATTCGCTGCCCGCTGTTTTTATCGGCTTTATTTTTATCCTGACCATCAAGTTCCGCAAGTCGCCGTTCGATCTCTCCTCGTCGCACCACGGTCATCAGGAGATCGTGAAAGGGATTTCGACGGAGTTCTCGGGCCCGACGCTCGCGCTGTTTGAAATCGCCCACTGGTATGAGAATATTCTCCTCCTCGGCTTTGTGTATCTGTTTTTTGCAGCATTCGGGCCGGTTGTTGCGGTTGTAAGCTCGATCGTCGCCTATATAATCGAAATTTTCATAGACAATGCCTATGCGCGGCTTACGTGGCGTTTCACGGTCAGGGCGTCGTGGACCGTTGCCGCCACTTTCGGCGTCGTCAACATTCTGGTCATCGCCTTACTGAAGTGATCGGGGTACCAACCGGATGAAAAGTTATACTATAGCTTTCCTGAAAGGTCTTTAGATGAGTTTTCTTAAAAAATCGCCGTGGATCCTGCATTACGACGGGTCAAGCTGCAACGGGTGCGACATCGAAGTGCTTGCCTGCCTGACGCCGCTCTACGACATTGAACGGTTCGGGATCATAAACACCGGCAACCCGAAACACGCCGACGTTTTTCTCATTACCGGTTCGGTGAACGAGCAGAATATCCCCATTATCAAGAGGCTGTACGAACAGATGCCGGACCCGAAAGTCGTGGTGGCGGTCGGTATCTGCGCGACGAGCGGCGGTATTTTCCAGGAGTGCTACAATGTCAAAGGCGGCATCGACAAGGTGATCCCGGTCGACGTGTATGTTCCGGGCTGCGCGGCCCGGCCCGAGGCGATCATCGACGGCGTGGTGCAGGGCCTGGGCGTGCTCGAGAAAAAATACGCGGCGCTTAAAAACAAACCGTCAAAAACCGCAGCATGAAGGTATAAACACCTATGATAGAACCGCAACCGATAACGACCATTGACCGGAGCGAGCTTCCGGCAAAGACTGCGACCCTGGCAAGCCAGGGCTGGAGATTGGTGCAGATCTGCTGCACCACCGGCGACACGAGCCTCGAGCTGACGTACAGCTTCGATAAGGAATACGCCTTCTCGAACCTGCGGGTGATCGTGCCGCGGAGCGATGCGGTGGTCCCGAGCATCACGGCCTCGTACCTTGCAGCATTTACTTATGAAAACGAGCTGCAGGACCTCTTCGGCATCACAGTGACTGATCTGGCGATCAATTACAACGGCAAGTTCTATATCACGACAATTAAACATCCGTTTTTACAGAAAAAAACCAATACCCCGGCATCAACAATGCCGGCATAAACTATGGGAACACGGACAATCATACCTTTCGGCCCGCAGCATCCGGTACTGCCGGAACCTATCCATCTCGACCTCGTGCTTGAGGATGAGAAGGTCGTTGACGCTTTGCCGTCCATCGGCTATGTCCATCGCGGGCTGGAGCGGCTCGCCGAGGTAAAGGATTATAACGAGCTGGTCTATGTCGCGGAGCGGATCTGCGGGATCTGCAGCTTTATCCACGGCCAGGGATACTGCCAGGGTGTGGAGACGCTCCTCAATGTCGAGGTGCCGCCCCGGGCAAAGTATCTGCGGACTATCTGGGCCGAGCTTTCGAGGATACACAGCCATCTGCTCTGGCTCGGACTTTTCGCCGACTCTTTCGGCTTCGAAAGCCTCTTCATGCACTGTTGGCGCGTGCGTGAAAAAATCGTGGACATCATCGAGGAGACGGCGGGCGGGCGCGTGATTTTCGGCTCGTGCAAGGTGGGCGGCGTACGGCGCGACATCAGCAATGATACACTGAAAAGGATACGGGGCGAGCTTGCAGCCATCGAATCACAGTACAACGAACTCAAGCCTACCTTCCTGAAAGACGCTTCTGTCAATCGCCGCACGGTGGGCGTGGGGATGCTTTCAAGGGAACAGGCTATCGCGCTCGGTGCGGTCGGGCCCACACTCCGCGGAAGCGGTGTTGCCCAGGACATGCGTAAACTCGGGTACGCTGCCTATAAAGAACTCCAGTGGGAACCGGTGGTGGAAACGGCGGGTGACTGCTACGCGCGCACCGTGGTGCGCGTGCGCGAAGTCACCATGTCGTTCGATATCATCCGCCAGGCTATAGAAAAAATTCCCGCAGGTCCAATCGCTGTTAAAATAACCGGGAACCCGACCGGAGAGTTCTTCTCGCGGCTTGAACAGCCGCGCGGCGAAGTCGTGTATTATCTGAAAGGCAATAACACCAAAAATCTTGAACGGTTCAGGATCAGGACGCCCACGTTCGCCAATAGTCCGCCGCTTGTCATCATGCTCAAAGGGTGCGAACTGCCGGATGTTCCGGTCATTGTCCTGACCATCGATCCCTGCATCAGCTGTACGGAGCGTTAACCCATGGCACATTTGACGATTTCAAAGATCATCACCCGAAGCGCGGTGTCAAAGTACGCGACGCGACTCTATCCTTTTGTCAAACGCGAGCCCTACAAGAACACCCGCGGCCACATCGCTAACGAGATCAACCTCTGTATTTTCTGCTCGCTCTGCCAGAAAAAGTGCCCGACACACGCCATCACAGTTAAAAAACCTGATAAGATCTGGGAGATCGACCGGATGAAGTGCATTCAGTGCGGCGCCTGCGTCGATGCCTGCCCCAAGAAGTGTCTTTCCATGGACCAGCAGTATTCAGCGCCAAGCCCGGTGAAAAGTATTGAAAGCTTCCATCAGGAAGCGAGTACTTTATAATTCTTCATTAGCTGAAGGCACCCGTTTGGGTAGGGGGTGGGCACCGTTGTTGCAGCCCTAAACTTCAGTTAACCCCCACCCTCAAGTTTCAGTGGAATTGAAATCAAAAAAAGAGATAATAATCCATTTTTTATGACGCTTGAGAGTGGGGGGTTCGCATACGCGCCGTGCCTTCCTGAAAGAGGCCTTTGGCGGCCTGCGCGAGGGAGGCAAGAGTTCACGCGAAGCGTGGAGTTTGGCAGGATGCTCTAAGCTAAAAAAGCCTCCTCTCGCGAAGGGGAAGTCCGCGTCAAAGGGCTCTGGAAGGAGGGTACGGCGCGGAAGATATAAAACCAAGGCACCCGATACAAAATAATTCTGATGTATTTTATATAACTATGGCACTTTCAGCCGGCATCATCGGCCTCCCCAACGTGGGAAAATCCACGCTCTTCAACGCGCTCTGCTCAGGCAAGGCGGCCGTGGAGAACTATCCCTTCTGCACCATTGACCCGAACCACGGCGTGGTGGCGGTGCCGGACGACCGCCTCGCCCGCATCGCCGCGCACATCACGACGCAGAAAGTCGTACCGGCATTTCTTGAGCTCATCGATATCGCGGGCCTTGTCAAAGGAGCATCAAACGGAGCCGGCCTCGGCAACCAGTTCCTGGGCCACATCAAGGACGTTGACGCGGTGGTGCAGGTCGTGCGCTGCTTTGAAGAGGGCGACGTGGTGCACGTGGACGGCTCCGTGGACCCGCTGCGCGACGTGTCCACCGTCGAGACCGAGCTCCTGCTCAAAGACCTTGAGACTGCCGAAAAAGGAGTGGAGAGGGTAGGGAAGATCGCAAAATCCGGTGAAAAGGAGCATAAGGAAAAACTCGTGCTATTCGAGAAAGTGCGCGATGCGATCAGCCGGGGCGTTCCGGCGCGCGCGCTCCCGCTTGATCCGGAATCGCTTGCCGCAATCGCCGAAATGCACCTGATTACGGCCAAACCCATGCTCTATGTTGCCAATGTCGCCGAATCAGACCTCTCCCCTGCTTCAGAATCCGCGCACTTAAAAGCACTACGTAAGCATGCGGAAAAACAGGCCATGGTGTGCATTCCGATCTGCGCCAAGATCGAGGCCGAGCTTAACGAGCTTTCAGAATCTGAACGGAGTGAGTTTCTGGCTTCTCTCGGCCTTAGAGAGAGCGGTCTGGCGACGCTCGCGCGCGCCATTTACAAACTGTTAGGCCTTATCTCCTTTTTCACTTTTAACGAAAAGGAGCTGCATGCCTGGAACCTTTGCGCCGGCGCGACCGCCCCGCAGGCCGCCGGCACCATCCATTCCGATTTCGAGAAGGGTTTCGTGAAGGCGGACGTTTACACCGTTGAAGAACTGGAGCGCTACACCTCCGAACATGCCTTGCGGACCGCCGGAAGGATACGATCTGAGGGAAAGGATTATATCGTCAAGGACGGGGAGATATTGTTTTTTAAGTTTACAACCTAAAATAATCTTTCCGGTGGAATGATGGGCGTACAGCAGTACGCCCCTGCATCATTAAGAATCAAATAGTCAAACCAGCTTTACCATCCACTTATAGCGGTCGGCGATCTCGCCGTACTGTATTCCCTGGAGCTCTTTGTATAGTTTAGTCAGGGTCGGGCCGGCCTCTTTCTCTTTGCCGAATTTATATACTTTATCACCGTGAGTTATCGAATAGACCGGCGTTATCACGGCCGCAGTACCGCACGCACCGACTTCGGTAAAGTTCGCAAGGTCGGTGACCTTGATATTTCTGCGCTCCACTTTGAGCCCGAAGTCGGCGGCAAGCGTTTGCAGACTCTTGTTCGTTATTGACCTGAGTATGGAGGTTGATTCGGGCGTCACGTACCTGTTGTCGGCCGTGATGCCGAAAAAATTCGACGTGCCGAACTCATCAACAAGGGACCGTGTCGCCGCATCAAGATAGAGACAGATCGAATAGCCCTTTTCATGCCCTTCCATGTCGCTGAGCATGCCTGCCGCATAATTTCCGGCAGCCTTGATGTTCCCGACCCCGCGCGGCGCTGCCCGGTCGTACTTTTCCTGGACCATGGCCTTGACGGGAAAGAATCCATCGCGATAGTAGGGCCCGACGGGCATGCAGAGCAGGATAAAGGCATACTCTTCGGAAGCGTGTACCCCGACGTGCGGGCTCGTGCCGAAGAGGATAGGTCGCAGGTACATGCTGGCACCGGTGCCGTAGGGAGGCATCCAGTCGCGGTTGTATTTCAGCGCTTTTTTGCACGCCTCGATGAAAAGCTCTTCGGGGACCGGCTCCATGACAAGCCTTTTAGCGCTGGCGATAAGCCGCCGGGCGTTTTCCTCGGGCCTGAAGATGGCGATTGAACCATCCTTGCGGCCGAAGGCTTTAAGCCCCTCAAAGCACGACTGGCCGTAATGCAGGCAGGTCGCCGCGATATGGAGCGAAAGGTGCGGATCCTTGCACAGCTCAAGATCACCCCATGTGCCCTCTCTGTAATCCGCCCGCAGATACGAATCGGTCTGCATGTATTGAAATTCCAGGTTTTTCCAGTCGACATTTTTAGGCATACTATTTCCTCCAAAGTCATTAATTATTTATTAGCTAAAGGCTTTCGGTTGGGTATCGGGTGGGCGCCACTAGTGCAAAACCGGACTTCAGGTGACCCGTACCCTCAAGTTTCTGTGGAATTGAAATCCAAACAACAGAACAAAAAAATCAGCTTTACAAACAATCTTTTGAATTTAACAATGCTTGCGGGTGCGGGTAACGGAAGCCCAAAACCTGCACCGGCGGTGCCCACCCGCCACCCCGAATAAAGCCTTTAGCCAATAAAGAATATTTTTTAATAATTTCACCCCACACCCAATCTACTGCCTTTAGCCAATGAAAAAATTATTGCTATTATTTCTTTTTCAAATTCAATTTTTCTCTCATCAGTTTGTACTTTAGGCTGTCAATCATCGCGAGCCATGATGCCTCTATGATATTTGTAGAAACGCCTACAGTTCCCCACCGCGAAATACCGTCGGACGACTCGATCAGCACCCGCACCTTGGCGCCGGTACCGTCGCGTCCATCAAGGACGCGCACCTTGAAATCCTCAAGTTTCACCTCGGCAAGCGATGGATAGAATTTGATGAGCGCCTTGCGCAGTGCATTGTCGAGGGCGTTTACCGGGCCGTCGCCTTCGGCCGCCGTATGTTCGACCACCTCGTTCTCTTTCACCTTGATCGTCGCCTCGGAAAAAACCGTACCGTCTTCACGCTTCTCCTCAGTGACGCGGAAACCCAGGACATCGAACGGTTCCACGAACTGGCCGAGCAGCTCCCGCGCGATGAGCTCGAACGACCCTTCTGCCGCCTCAAACTGATAGCCTACCGCCTCTAATTCCTTGATGCGCGAAAGGAGCTTTTTCACCCGGGCATCTTTTTTATCGAGACCCGGCATTATGCTTTTGAGCTTCTCAAGGATGGTGCTCGATCCGGCCTGGTGTGACACGACAAATTGGCGTTTGTTGCCCACGCTGCCGGGCGCGACATGTTCGAACGACTGCCGCACTTTACGCACCGCATCGGCATGCGCGCCGGCCTTGTGCGCGAACGCCGCCTCGCCGACATACGGCTGCCTGACGTCCTGTATCGTATTGGCGATCTCCGCCATGAATACCGATACTGACGTCAGTGCTGAAAGCTGTTGCGGAGCAATCAGATTATATCCCCGTTTGAGCTGCAGGTTGGGTATGATTGTGCAGAGGTTTGCGTTACCGCACCGTTCACCCATGCCGTTCATGGTTCCCTGTACCTGCGCCGCCCCTTCCAGAACGCCGAGGCATGATGTAGCATCGGCGCATCCGGCGTCATTGTGCATGTGCACCCCGAGGTGCACCCCCCCGGGGGGTTTCGCACCGATATGTCCCTTCACTTCACGGAATATCTTCACGAATTCATCGGGAAGCATGCCGCCATTTGTGTCGCACAGGACAAGTACGCCGGCTCCGGCATCGTGCGCTGCGCGCAGTGTTTTTAGCGCATATTCCGGGTTTGCTTTGTAGCCGTCGAAAAAATGTTCCGCATCATAGATCACTTCGTCGGCGTATTTTTTGCAAAACATGACCGTGTCGGCAATCATAGCTAGATTCTCATCAAGCGATGTCCCAAGCACCTCTCGGACCTGCATGTCCCACGTTTTGCCGAAGATCGTGACTGCCGGCGTCCCGCTTGCGACAAGCATTTTTACAAAAGGATCAGCCGCCGCACGGTTTCCCGGCCGCCGGGTGCTGCCGAACGCCGCGACCTTTGCCGCAAGCTTCAGTTTTTTAACCTCGCGATAGTACTCGGTGTCGATGGTATTCGTCGGGTTGGGCCACCCTCCCTCGATGTAGTGAATGCCGAGCTCGTCGAGCTTCCCGGTTATCCTGAGCTTGTCGGAGAGCGAAAGATGGATGCCCAGCCCCTGATTGCCGTCGCGCAATGTGGTGTCGTACAGGGTTATTTTTTTGTTTTCTTTTTTCATATTTATTTCGTTTCCGTAGGGGCGGGTTTTAAACCCGCCCGTTTTTGTAGAGGCAGGTTTGGAACCTGCCCCTACGTGTCGTTCCATATAATTTCCCGCCCCTGTAATATGATACTATTTCACCATCGAAGCCACCAGATCACCCACCTGTGTGGTGCTCATACCCATGCGGCCTGCGGAAAGGCTCTTGATCTTTCCCGATGCAAGCGCGTCATGGACCGCTTTGTCCACGGCGGCCGCCGCCTTTGCCTCGCCGAGTGTCTCGAGCATCATGCCGCCCGCGCAGATCGCGGCCAGCGGATTGATCACGTTCTTGCCCGTATACTTCGGCGCGCTGCCGCCGATGGGTTCGAACATCGACACCCCTTCGGGATTGATGTTGCCGCCGGCCGCAATGCCCATGCCGCCCTGAATCATGGCGCCCAGGTCCGTGATAATGTCGCCGAAAAGGTTCGCGGTCACGATCACATCGTAAAATTCCGGGCTTTTCACCATCCACATGGTGCATGCGTCCACATGGTTGTAATCCTGTTTGATGTCCTTGTACTCCTTATCGCCGATCTCCTTGTGCACGCGCACCCAGAGGTCGCCCACATAGGTAAGCACGTTGCATTTATGAACAAGCGTCAAGGTCTTTTTCCTGTTTCGCTTGCGTGTGTAATCGTAGGCGAACCTGACGCACCGCTCCACGATCGGCCGCGAATAAAGCATGATCTGCGTCGCAATCTCGTTCTGCGTCCCCACCATGGTGGCGCCGCCCATACCCGTGTAAATGTCCCCCGTGTTCTCCCTGATGACCACAAAGTCGATATGTTCAGGGCCTTTGTCCCGCAAGGGTGTCTCGACATTCGGGTAGAGCTTGACCGGCCGCAGATTGATGTACTGGTCGAGCGCGAACCGGAGTTTCAGGAGTATGCCGACCTCGAGTATGCCGGGCTTGACATCAGGGTGACCGATGGCGCCCAGATAAATAGCGTCATGTTTTTTAAGTTCTTTAAGCGCGCTGTCCGGGAGCGTTTCTCCGGTGCGCATGTACCGCTCGCCGCCGAAATCATAATCGGTGAAATTTAATTTGATACCGTATTTCCTGCCCACGGCATTCAGGACTTTAACCCCTTCTTTGATTACTTCCGGTCCCGTGCCGTCACCGGGCATGAGGGCGATATTGTACGATTTCATTACAGTCCTTTTGTGTTAAAAGTGAAACTGGAATTCAGGAGTCAGCCTAAAGGCCTGCAAAGAAATAATGGCATTATTTCCGGCAGGAAGTCAGAAGGAATTTGTTTTCTAACTGATTTTTATCTTTTAACTACTGTCCTCTGAATTCCGACCACCTGAAATTGCATTGCTGTTATTTAGATTTCGATTCTACTGAAACTTGAGGGTACGGGTTCGCTGAAGTTCAGCCCTGCAATAGTGGCGCCCCTGCCTGCGCCGAAGCTTCGGCAGGCAGGCACCCGTTACCCTCCGCAGGAGCCTTTAGCAAAAGAAAAATTATTATTTAGGCAACTTCCTTTTAAACTTCTTCATCCGCGCGATCTTGTTTACGATGTCCATATACGCGAGTGCCGATGCCTCCACAATGTCGGTCGATGTGCCGGTACCCGTGAAGACGCCTTCGGGAGACCTTCCCACAACGGTCACCCGGCCCTGTGCCTCGCGTCCCCCCGTGACCGCCTCAAGATGATAATTCTCCAGGGTTATGTTGTAGCCCACGATACGGTCGATCGCCTTGGTGGCCGCATCCACGGCGCCGTCGCCGGTCGATGCCTCCTCCCGGACTTTTCCGTCAACCGCAATGCGCGCAGTGGCGGTCGGCACGGTGCCGCGCCCGCTTGACACATTGAGATATTCGAGCGTATATCGGTCTTCCAGGTCTTTTTCGTCTTTCGACTCCATGAGCGCAATCAGGTCGTCGTCGTACACAGAGCCCTTTTTATCCGCAAGCGCGATAAACCGCTTGTAATACTCGTCAAGATCAAAGTCCATCCCGCGATAACCGAGCGCCTGCAGCCGCGACTTGACCATATGGCTGCCGGAGCGGCTCGTGAGGTTCATCCGGTTCTCCTTGAGCCCCACCGACTCCGGCGTCATGATCTCATAGGTCTGCTTTGCCTTGAGTACCCCGTCCTGATGAATGCCCGATGAATGGGCAAACGCGTTTGACCCGACAATCGCCTTGTTCGGCTGTACCGGCATATTGCAGATTTCACGCACCAGCCTGCTCGTGCGCATGATTTCGCGTGTATTCACTGCCGAATAGACGTCCGCAAAAAGATCCTGCCGGACCTTGAGCGCCATGACCACCTCTTCGAGCGCGGTATTTCCCGCCCGTTCGCCGATGCCGTTTACCGAGCACTCGATCTGCCGCGCGCCGTGCGATACTGCGGTGAGCGAATTCGCGGTCGCCATGCCGAGATCGTTATGGCAGTGGACGGAGATGACCGCCCTGTCGATATTGGGCACGCGGTCGCGCAGCATGTCGATCATGGCGGCAAACTGCTCGGGCGTCGTATAACCGACCGTGTCAGGAATGTTGACGGTTCTTGCGCCTGAAGCAATAGCAAGCTCGACCACTGAACAGAGGAAATCCTCTTCGGTCCTGCCCGCGTCCATGGGCGAAAACTCAACATCCGGACAGAATCTGCGCGCAAGCTTCACGCACCGTCTGACCATCTCCAGCACTTCATCCTGCGACTTGCGCAGCTGCCCCTGCCGGTGAATGGGAGAGGTGCCGATAAACGTATGGAGCCGCGGCTGTTTTGCCGGTCTGATCGCTTTTACACAGGTAACAATATCTTTTTCGACAAGCCGTGCGAGTCCGCAGATGACCGGTCCCTTGATCTCCTTTGCTATCGTGGAAACCGATTCAAAATCTCCGGGTGACGAGATCGGAAACCCGGCCTCGATCACGTCGACGTTGAGCTGTGCGAGCTGACGGGCAATGCGAAGTTTCTGCTTGACCGAAAGACTCGATGAGAGCGACTGCTCGCCGTCGCGGAGCGTGGTGTCGAAAATGACGATTTTTTCTTTTTTCATAATGTAACCCAATTGTGATTATACGGTAATAATATGCACGCACCTGTAGGGGCAGGTTTTAAACCTGCCCCTACGACATATAAAAAATTCAATTCTTCCCTCTTCCCGCAACACCCTTGGTCTTTTTTGTTATAACCTTTGCCTTCTCTTTCGGCCGCAGGCTGCGTACGGCTTTGCCGGCCTGCCACATCTCGGAATTGCCCATTTCAGCAAGCTCGGCATCGAGCAACTGTTTGTAATCGGGCTGACCACATGCGCTTATGACACGGGCTGTCTCAATGCCTTTCTTTACCGATTCATACAGCGTCCTGAAAACCGGCAGCACCGCTTCCCTGAACTTAGGTTTCCAGTCAAGCGCGCCGCGCTGCGCAGTGGCGGAACAGTTTGAATACATCCAGTCCATGCCGTTTTCATCAACGAGCCTGATCAGGCTCTGGGTCAATTCTTCCACGGTTTCGTTGAATCCCTCGCTCGGCGAGTGGCCGTTTTCACGCAGTACCTGATACTGCGCCTCCATGATCCCCGCCAGTGCACCCATGAGCACGCCCCGCTCGCCCGTGAGGTCGCTGTATACCTCTTTCTGGAACGTTGTCGGAAACAGGTATCCTGACCCGATCCCGATGCCGACGGCCAGGCAGCGCTCCTCGGCGCGGCCTGTCGCGTCCTGGGCCACGGCGTAGCTCGAATTGATGCCTGCGCCGGAAAGAAAATTGCGGCGCACCGAGGTGCCGCTTCCCTTTGGCGCCACCATGATCACGTCGATGCCTTCGGGCGGAATAACGCCGGTCTGGTCTTTATAGACAATAGAGAACCCGTGCGAAAAATAGAGCGCGTCGCCTTTGCCGAGATATTTTCTGATCGTCGGCCAGACCAGCCGCTGCGCCGCATCGGAAACGAGCATTTTGACGATGGTGCCGCGTTCGGCCGCCTCTTCGACGTCGAAGAGCGTCTTCCCCGGAACCCAGCCGTCCCTGCGCGCCCGGTCCCAGTCCTTCTGGAACTGCTTCGACTGGCCGATGATCACATTAAAACCGTTGTCCTTGAGATTGAGCGACTGCGCAGGCCCCTGGACGCCGTAGCCGATCACGGCGATTGTTTCGCCTTTCAGCACCTTCCGTGCCTTTGCAAGAGGGAACTCCTTGCGGGTCACGACCCGTTCCTTTTCGCCCCCGAAATCAATCAGTGCCATAGTGCTATCTCCTTCACGAATAGGTTTATAATGATCTAATCAACTCTTCGACTCCGCTATTGCGACGGCGCCGGAACGCACGATCTCCTTGATGCCGAACGGCTTTACCATTGAGATGAAATCATCAATGCTCGCCGTATCACCCGAAAGCTCCAGGGTGACCGATTTCTGGGCAACCCCCATGATCCGTGCTCCGAACATATCGCATATATCAAGAATATCATGGCGGTTCGACCGGGACGCGTCCACGCGTATGAGCAGAAGCTCGCGCTCGAAAATCGGCTGATCAATGAAATCGATGACCTTGATCACGTCGATGAGCTTGTTCAGCTGCTTGACAATCTGCTCAAGGATATCCTCTTCGCCCGCCACGACGATCGTCATCCGGGAAACCGTGGGATCGTCGGTTTCGGCAACGGTAAGGCTCGAAATATTGTAACCCCTGCCCGAAAAAAGATTGGCGATTCTGGACAGCGCGCCGTGACGGTTTTCAACGAGCAGTGAAATGATATGTGTACTCATCAGCCCTCCAGCATGATGGCGTTCAGCGGCTTGCCTGCCGGAACCATCGGAAAGACATTTTCATCCTCGATCACCATGAACTCCATGAGTGCCGGCCCTTCCGCGGCAAGGCCTTTTGACAGCACCGCTTCCACCTCAGACACTCTGGCCGCCCTGAACCCGGGGATCCCGTAACTTTTCGCAAGGGAAATGAAGTCGGGCACATACGCTTCGTCAATCCTGCACTTTCCGTCGGGCAGACAGTCGCCGCACAGGTCGGGTTTGCGCCTGAGACAGGTGGAGCTCCGGCGTTTGTTGTAAAAAAGATCCTGCCACTGCCGCACCATGCCGAGCCATCCG
>CAISVC010000061.1 GCA_903888815.1 uncultured Fibrobacterota bacterium | reverse complement strand
GCCATCTTGTATTAAAAGAGGATACACCCAAAGAGGTCACGGTACCGATAGATATCGCTACATCAGAAAATATGGATTATTATAAGTAATTGCAATAAAGGGGCTATCTTGTTTCATGTCCTTTTGTAAGCTATTATTCCTGCCTTAGTTTTTGCTATGGACGAAAATTATTTTGTAAGCTCTATCGGATATATACACCGTGAGCTTTTACACGCTGAGCTGCATACATTGAAGCGCATACTATGACAAAAAAAATTACTATAGGGATTCTTGGGGGAACATCCTACACCGGTATCGAACTGATCAGGCTTTTAGCCTGTCATGAGAAAGCCGAAATTTGTTTTGTCTCATCGCGGTCCAGTGCCGGTGAACGGCTTTCGGGAGTTTTTCCTGAAATTAAAAGCTTATTCGATACGGTACTGATTTCACCTGATGAATCGAAAACAAAACCGGTTGACTGCGTTTTTTCCTGTCTTCCCCATGCGGTCTCTGCTGAACTTTGCATGCCCTTTATCAATAAGGGAGTCAGAGTGATTGACCTTTCCGCCGATTTCAGGTTTAAGAATCCGGCTGTTTACGAAACCTGGTATAAGCACAAGCATCCTGCCGTGCACCTTCTTCCTGACGCGGTGTATGGCCTTCCGGAACACTACCGGAAGCAGATCGCAGGCGCAAAAATCCTGGCAAATCCAGGATGCTATGTAACCAGCGTGCTGTTGCCGCTCATACCGTTGTTTAAAACCATGTCTTCACGGATCGAATGGGTAATCGCCGACTCGAAATCCGGCGTCAGCGGCGCTGGCCGGACGCTCAGGTTGGATACGCACTTCTGTGAGACGAATGAAAATTTTTCCGCTTATTCTATAGGCCACGTCCACCGGCACACTCCAGAGATGGAACAGGAACTGTCGTTTGCTGCGGGCAGACCGGTGACACTGACCTTTTCGCCCCATCTTCTGCCGGTGAACCGTGGCATTCTTTCGACGATCTATATCAAAACCTCGATTTCAGCGCAGGAATGCGCTGGAATCGTTTCGGCGGCCTATGCCAGGGAACCGTTTATCCGTCTCCGTGACGAAAAAGATCTGCCGAACCTGCACATGGTAGTTTTTACAAACTACTGCGACATCGCCTTTACCGGCGGAGACAACGGTCATCCGGTTATCGCCGTCGCAGCGCTTGACAATCTCATCAAGGGAGCATCGGGACAGGCTGTGCAGAATATGAACATTATGTACGGGTTTCCGGAAACAACCGGTCTTCTGCGGTAAAATGAAAGGACGTAACCGATCATGAAAACTGTTTGCATCAAAATCGGCGGTGCCACGGTCGATGCAGCAGGACTATTGCAGGAACTCGGTCAAGGCATAGCCAAGCTTCCTTCCTCCACTTTTCCCATTATTATTCACGGCGGCGGCAGGGATATAAGCCGTTTTCTGGAACTTCTGAATAAGGAGTTCACTTTTGTCGAGGGAATGCGGGTGACTGATGCAGAAATGGTGACAATCGTGCAGATGGTGCTTTCAGGTGATGTCAATAAACGTATTG
>CAISVC010000060.1 GCA_903888815.1 uncultured Fibrobacterota bacterium | reverse complement strand
GCCATTGCCGGTAAAGCCGCCCGAAGCGCATGACTGGTAAACGACGCCGTCAAGCGTTTCATAGGCATACTGGTGATCATGACCGTGGATAAACGCGCTGACGTGGTTCTCGACCAGCACCTGATGAACCGGTGCATACCATCCCGAACGTTTGGTGCCAAACGCATAGGTGGTGCCATCTTCGTTATTTCCTCCCCACTCGCAATAGGGAGCGCCATAAGCGCCTTCGCGCACATAGTCATCGGAACCGCCGGCCATGTGGTGGGCTAAGACAAACTTGTACTTGGCGCTGCTGCTCGACAACGTTGTTCTTAGCCAATTGTATTGCGTCAGCCCCAGCGTCCAATCCCAGCGGTCGCCGGATCCGGTCCCAGGCTCTCCTCCGCCGGTATTGCCGACAAACGGTTTGGTCGTCGTGTACCAGAAAGGATCGATCACCACAAAAAGTGCATCACCCCAGGTCCACGCATAATAATTTTCGTGCAGATGATGATCGCCGTCGATAGAGGCATGGGTATCTGCGTTCCCGGTGTAAAAAGCATCCGGGATTGGATTGGGATAGTATCTTTTACGCGCATTGGTGGTCATTATCGGGGGGTTACCCGTGTCACTCAGATGCCAGCCTTCCTCTTGCTCATGGTTTCCCGTAGCGAGAAATACCGGTATCGAATGGCTGAATTTCCCCATATAGGTGGACGAACGCTGAAAGAGAAAGTTGGCGCGGGCGGTCGCAACTGTGGTCACGTCATCCATTGCAAAGGTGTCGCCAAGATCAATGAGATAGTCGGCGCCGCTGCTCGCGATGTTGGTCATGGTCGCCTGACTGACTGACGGCGTGCCCAACATAATGTTGATGTGTGAATCAGAGAGTACATCAAATTTAAAGGTGCTGCCCGCCGGCCTCTGGGTGTAGAAAGAGTGCTCACTGCGGTTATTCCAGGTCGATCCGCCGTCTGTGCTGTAGACCATGCGGTAGTAATAGCGTGTGTTCGCCGACAGTCCGCTCATGACCGCCTGAATGGGATCATTGGCCGCGGCGGAAATGGTGCCGGTCTGGCCGGTGTAGACGGTCGAAGTTGTGCCGTATTGAAAGTAAGCCTGCATGGCTGCATCCGCAACCACGTTTACCGTTATTGAATTGTTGGTTGGACGGCAGAGCAGCTCTATCCCGTTAAAAGTCTGTGCATTCAGCATCGGAATGAACCCCAAGAATGCCAGGACTGCCATAGCGATAACAAAATTTCGTTTCATGAACATCTTCTCCTCATACAGTATTGTTAACTCCTGCTCAAGCGACCCGAATGACCGGGCCATGAATTGCCACAAGATTTTTTTACAAGGATGCAGATACAGAAGATGCCAGGGATTTAAATACGCTCCATGAATAAGAGGCGTATTAAAGCAGATCAACAGACAGCAGCGATTCAGATCAAGTCAAAAATGCTGCCGTCCTGGTTGCAAGCGTAGTATTATTTTTTTAGTAGCTTGTGATGCCTATCAGTCTTTCTCTACATATACCGCTAAAAAAAGTAATTGCAGACAGGTGTTATGAAATATTTCGG
>CAISVC010000059.1 GCA_903888815.1 uncultured Fibrobacterota bacterium | reverse complement strand
GCCACGATGCTGCCTGGCCATGCGTAGAAATGACGGATGCCGTGCATAACAGCGCTATTCCGTACAGCATCGCTCTGTAATTAAAGAATCGCATATCATTCCCCCTTGTATGTTGTGATGACCGGAAGACGGCTACCATTTACAATATAACAATGAAACAGGAAAAAAGCAAAAAAATCGGGAGATTTTAAATGAAGATACCCGGTCAGAGGCGTGTCATTCAAAATTCAAAACCGAACGCTAAAAAATGAAATCTTTTTCCAGCGGCAGCGCGACCGATTTTTTTGAAGCAAAATTATAAGCTTTCCCGCCCTTTTGAATGAGCGAGAGCGATTTTCCTCTGTTTTCAATGGCAAACCCTGCATCAGGATTCTTGCTGCGGATCGCGTTGGCAAGGCAGATCGCCTTCTCAAGCCCGTCGCCGCGTTGGTAGTTCCATACCTCGTCGGGCTGGGCGATGCGGAACGGCTCATTATAAATAGATTCGCCGGGCAGACTATTGAGCAGCTGATACGCGGCATCAACGGAGAGCTCCTTTGTGCCGTTCACGCTTACCGGGTTGCGTTCGAGCGCTGCTTTGAGGAACGGTTTCCAAGGCGAGCGGGAAAGATCGCGGAACGCGCTGAAGGCGAGGTCGCAGCATTCGTTCGATTCCCGCAGCGCAGCGATTGTGTTAAGCGCATCCTCCGCTGAGGTCAATCCTTCAAGCGAAACCGGCGTTTTTGCGTTGAATTGCTTATCGCGCGCATCGGGCAGACGAGGCTCGGTCCTGCAGAATTTTTTCAACTCCTGGATCACCTGCTCCACATTGTAACAGGCATGGTGCAGATGGGCTCTGAGTTTTTCAATTGTATCAGGTTCGTCAAGTGATACTCTGGTCGAGCGGAAGAACTCCTCCAGTTCGTTGAGCATAAGCCTTCCCGGAACCGGTTCAGGATAGAATTCATCCTCTTCGATTTCATGCAGGAGCAGATCGCGCGTGTTGTCCGATACGCGGGCTTTTGAGCTGTGTTCGTAGGCAAACACTTTTTCCGCCTCGATATAGCGCGGCTTGCCGCAGCAGGTATGGCTGATCTGAAAACAGCGCTGAATTTTTGAGTTATAACGGAGGAAGTTCGCGAGTACCTCGAAATTGATGATAGCAGTGGAAAGGAATGACCTGAGTTCCAAGGAAAACCGGCTGTAGCTTTCAGGGTCAATGGTTGCCGGCTGATATACTGAGTGGACATGTCCGGTCCGGTGTGCGACAATAGTCACCGGTTCGTTTTCGAGGGCACGCCGGGCCCTGGCCGAAATCTCGGTGCCGTTGAACCACATGACCTTGGTGACGATCCTCCGGTTATTGGTGAGGATACCGCTTCCCACGTCGAAATAGTTCTGGGAATGGAGCGGCGTGGCCATGAGGAAAATGTCATCGAGCGGGACACCGGCGACGATAAAGGCGGCCGCCGCATAGAGCGTGGAAAGCGAGACACATTCGCCGGCGCCCGTCGCGTACCCGGGTTTGTGCCTGAAGGCCTCCATTGCTTCGAGCGTTTCCGTCTTCCAGTAGGGGATCACGTTCGAGGTGTATTTGTCAAGACCAAAATGTTTCCTGATATCGCTGTCGAAATAGTACTTGTCTCCCTCGTACCCGAAAAGCGCGTTGCTTTGCGCAAGAACCTCGGGACTGATGAACGGCGAGAAGCGGGCCAGTTCTTTTTCTTTGGTGGTCAGTCCCCAGGTGTCAAGGTCGAGGTTGAAAAAAAAATGATCCATGATATACTGCTTGAGCCGGTGCACTCTGCGCAGCAGGGTCATTTTTCCTGTTTCCTCAAACCAGGGGTCGCTCCGCCAATTCCACAGCCGCGGGGACATGATATTAGCAAGCACCAGGGCAAAGAGAAGCTCCGGGAAAATGAACATTTCCATATCCGACAGGGTGATTGCCGAGGAATAACGCTCAACTGATTTCGGGTCGTCTGCAGTATACATTGAAGTTTACCTTTGACATTTGCTCCGCACAAGGCAACAAGGTATTTTGAATCTGGAAAAATACATCATCCGGGAACAGCGCTAGAAAGTTTTCATGCATATGGCAACGGACCGGTTACTGAAGCTGGCGGGTAAAACACAGACTATTATTGTCGCCGAGACCAAATCCGAACGCTGGCTTTCATGGGTTCGTCTCTGGTGCGCCGGCGTACTGGCGGTAATTTTCATTCCGGCATGGATTCTCGGCGCGACCAGCAGGATTTCTTTTTCCATTCAGGCTGTCGCCATTATTTTACTTTCAGGCTGCAGCGTTTTTTATCTGCTTATATCAAAACGAAAACGACGTGTCGCAAAACGATATGTCTATTTAATGACAATAGGTGATATCGCCGTTATTACGGCGATTATCTGGTCTTCGATAACCCCCTGTCCGGCCTCGGATGAAGTGCCAGGCATTGCATTCGGCGCGTATTTTATAGCGATTGCTTTTACGGCATTTCACTACCGCCCAAGCCTTTCACTGGCGAGCGGAGTTGTCGCGGCAATCGGGTATTCGGTTTTCTCATGGGCGCAGTATGCATACTGTCCTGATAGCCATCCATCGCTTTTCAGTTATTTTTTGAGGATTGCCCTGCTTTTTTTCGCCGCTGCTTTGAGCGCCGTTGTTTCCCGGAACAACTATCAGACCGTACGGAAGGTGCTGTCGTCGGAGTTGCGTTATGATACGCTTGTCGACCGGTTGCCAGAAATGATTTTTACCCTGGATTCAGAGGGAAACTTTTTGTGGTCAAACAAGGGATGCACGGAAGTCCTGGGGCTGTCACCCGAAAATCTGGTCGGCATGAATATCCGTTCCTTCCTCAGCAAACCTGACATGCTCAAACTGGAGCAGGGGTTGGTCAAAACGACGCTGGAGATTCATGACAACAAAGACGAGCGGAAGAACGTGGATTGTACGATTCAGAAGGTGGTGAGAGGCGCCGCTGAGGAAGCATTTGACGGCATGATGACCGATGTTACCGACCGGGAGATGGCGGTCACAAAGCGTGAAGAAATGGTGGACCGGATGTTTCAGCAGCAGAAAATGGAGTCGATCGGGTCCCTGGCAAGCGGCATGGCGCACGATTTCAACAATATCCTTCAGACTATTATTGATGTAAGCGCTCTGGCATCAAGAGAGAGTGCCGAACCGGAAACGAAGAAGCGGATGGAACTGATTCTCGAAACGACCGCAGATGCCCGTTTTTTAATCTCCGAACTTCTCGCACTGGGAAGAAAAAAGCTGCTTGATTACCGGCATATCGACCTGAAGAGTTTTTTCGCTTCGATCATTGTCCAATTCCAGAATCAACTCGGCGAAAGCTATAAGCTGCAGTTTGAGATGCCCGATGACTCTCTTAAAATTCAGGGAGATTCTGATCACCTGAAAAGGGTGTTCCAGAACCTTATCGGCAATGCCCGTGATGCCATGCCGGGCGGCGGCTCCATTACCCTGAGCTGTTCCAGGAAAAGCCGCGGGGGGAGCCGGAACCGCCGTCATTCGGGTGAAAGACACCGGAACCGGCATGCCTCCCGATCTGACCGAGAAGGTCTTCGACCCATTCTTTACGACAAAGAAACCCGGCAAGGGGACCGGCCTGGGGCTTGCGCTGGTGCGCCGTATCATAGCGCTGCATCACGGCCGCGTTTTCGTGGAGCATACAAGCCCGAGCGGCACGACCTTCCGGATCGAACTGCCGCTTATTGCGCAGGGAGAATCTGAAGTCGATACCAAATCGCTCATGCAGAATCGCATAAGCACCACGATTCTTATGCTGGACGATGATCCGAAAATCAGAAACATCATGAAATTTTTTCTCAGGGAGTTTGATTATTCAATTCTTGAGGCATCAACCTCGGATGAAGCAATAGAACGTCTTATTGCCAACAAAGAGAAATGCCGTGTGCTAATCACTGATTGGAAACTGGGAAGCGAGGATCCTCATGAGATGATAAAAAAAATGCGGGCGATCAAAGAGGATATCATCGTGATCGTGGTTTCGGGATATCCCCCGCAGGCGAAAAGCATGGAAGCTTTACAGATTTATCACTGGTTTATCAAGCCCTACGATAAAAATGCCCTCAATATCGAAATTCAGCGCGCGTTGCGCGGAATGCCGTCGCACTTTTCAGCTTAAAAACGCCGCACTGGTAACAGCGCGCGATAGCGCAGCAGCGCTTCCGCAATCAGCGCAGGAAACTTCAGCCCTTACGTACGATGGTTTTGCAGGCAAAGAGGCGAGTTCCGTTTTTTCGCACCTCTGGTACTCGATGGTGGTGTAATTCCGGGAAAAAATTGTTTTTTCCGCAGGGTTGCCCCGCAGGCCCGCATACACGGTAATGTTCCGCACTGCGCCGAATTCCGGCGTGCTGATTGCATGAACATAGAGTGCTGCAAGATCAGCGGGTAGCTGCTGTTTTGTAATAATTGAATCGGCAGGAGAAACAGACAAGGAGAGCGCGGCAAATGGCCCGGTCGTAACAAAGGTCGCGCCATTTTTAATTCCGTCAGCGATACTGGAAATCGAATCCCGCCTGCCATAGACTCCGGTCTTGCCGAATCCCATATACCGGCCGGGATTTTCGCCAATAGAAAGAAAGGGAACTGCAATTGCCCTGTATCGGTTGAAATCGCCGTGGGCATCGTTTCCCGCCAGAAGCGGTACTTTATACCCTTGCCGTAGCATAGTAATCCATAAAGCTTTGCCGCGATGCCATGACGGTGAAAATCCATTGTTCATTATCTGCATGGCGTCAATATCTTGATAAAGGTCTTTTCCCGACCATTCGCCACGGAATAAAAACATCCGCTGCAGAAATCCGGGCCGTACCCCCGGATGAGCCGCAGAAGCAATGCCGTTCTGTTCATGAATGGCGTTTATCGCCTCTGGGAGCGTGAGTTGAGGATCTTTTTGCCGATTTTTCCGCGCTCCGTCAAGCGTTCCCGGAAGAAAATCCCGCATGCCAAGACCGCAAAGATGCACCACCTCTTTTTTATCATTGAGACATGATATCTCTTCTCCCGGAATCAGCATCGTAGCAAATTTTTTTCTGTCAGCCAGTTCTTTCTGAAAAACCTGCCAGCGCATGCAGCCGGGATCAGGTACCAGATAATTTTCCATGGAGCAGGCAAGGTCGTACGAATGATCGGTTATGGCAGCAAAAGAGAGACCGCTTGCGTGCGCTATCGCATCGATTGCTGCCAGGGGTGGTCCGAATTCAACATGGCTCTGTGAAAACTGGGAATGCACATGCAGGTCGCCGTACCTGCAGAATTCGCTGCCGGGAAGTGGACTTTCAGCAATAAAACAGGAGAAGGAATTTTTTTAGTAGCTTGAAGATTATCGTTTATCACGATATACCGCTTTTCCCCGCGATTGACCGTGATACGGCATGTTATATGGATCAATCCGGGAGAGAGCTTTGAGCGCGGAATCGGCAATATAAACGCGCGCATGCAGTTCCGTAAGGGGTGCTCCACTTCGAATGCCGCAAGATCGGGGAAATCGAAGCGTTCGGGAGGTGATTGCTGGCCTGAGACAGCGACCGCACACTCCGTGAATTCCGCCGGAAAGCGATGAAGATCGTTTGCGATCAGAATAACCGGCAGGTCTCGGCCGGGAGCGAGCCTCCGCGGCGCGTCGAAAATGACTTCAGGCTGCCGCATGAACAGAAAACTCGGAAACAGCCGGAAAAAACGGAAATGGGTTTCGGCGTAAAGGGCAAGGAAGGGGAGCGTAGAAAAGTCTGCGGGAAGGTGCATAGGTTTTGAGAAAAAATCAACATGTCTAAACACGAAGAATATAATACATCATCATGTATTTCTCTCCAGCTTTTTAAAAAATAACTTTACTAATTCTTTATCCTGTTTCGGAACAGGAGCTATCCTTTCCCTGCCCGATTTTTCCTTTATCATCGTGTGAAGCTCTCTTTTGTTTGCAATGATATCAAGCAGCTGATTTTCTTTTTCCGTCCGGCGCGGATTTTTCATCAGATTAATAAATCGGCTCAGCCTGAAAGCAGTTATCATTGTTTCAGTAGAGAGCGAGCCGTTCCACGGATAAATACTTGAACCAGCGCAGAGCTGGGAACAGGGAATTTTATCAAACAGTGAACAATTTTCAAATCCGGGTAATCCCGGAACAGGATAAAATGGCGACAAGCCTATAAGTGTTTGTTTGTATGCTAAATAGGATAAGTTATTTGCAGTAGTTTCTAAGGTATCTTCTTTGAAACCGCAGATAAAATAAGTTATAGTTGGGATGCCATTTTCAGCGAAAAAACTTACAGCTTCTTCATAGCGCTCAAGATGGAGAAACCTTTTTCGCTTTAATAGAATTTCCGGGTCAAGCGAGGCAAGCGAGAGATTGAATTTCCTCATCCCGTTTTTAAGCAGCCATTCGCATGTTTCACGCGTGAGCTGCGAATAGTCGATGCCGTTTTCAGCGATGAATTGTATATCAGGAATGTACTTTTGAAACAACGAGATCGATGATCTGAGAAACGTTTCGTCGCACAGGAGATTGTCGTCCTCGAAATTAATAATAACCTGTTTCCCCCGGCAATTATTATTGACTGAAAAACCGGAGAGAAGTTTTTCAAGACGGCTGAGCGATGCGGTCCGTAATGTATCCCCAAATAATAGGCGGCTTGAACAGAAATCGCATGATTTCGGGCACCCCCTTGCCAGGGAAGTGGAAAACATGATAAGGCGGGACGCTTCCGCGGTTTTTACCAGAACGGGCTCAATTTCTGTGCCGGGGACGTGCGAACGTACCGGTGAAACGCACATAGAACCGTTGTTTTTCCAGACTAAATTAGGAACTTTTCTGAAATCAGGCTGCGGTTGGGATAATTCGGCGAGCAATTGATTCAGACCGGCTTCTGCCTCGCCGGTGAAAGCATAATCTATTGCAGCGTTTTTCAGGAAGTAGCCGGGATAAGCGGCAACGCCCCCGCCTCCGAAGATGTTCGGGACAGCCGGCATTTTTATTTTAATTTTTTCTGCAAGTTCGATCGCGTCATCAGCGTAGCAGAAGGCGAACAGTGAAAAAAAACATATTTCCGGCCTGACCGATTCGATCATTTCAATACATTGCTCAAGTCGTGGGCCGAAGCGCCGGAAGGATGTAAAAAAAGAGAGTTTCCCGGTTTCCTTTTCAATCAGAAACGGCTTTAGATAACTCAGTTCGTCCGGGAGTTCTACACGAGTCCCCTGCGTATTCAAGAGCGGAAAGTTCAATAGACTTACCTGCAGACCGATGCGGGATAGCAGATTTTCAACCATGTGCGCGCCAAGGGATGAAAAACGGTGCCGGGTAAAGTAGAAGTCGCAGAAAGGAGGGACAATAAGGACCGCGCGCATAGTGATATAAAATAGAAGGCGCCGGCTTTGGACCGGCGCTTCCGCTTCACCCAAATAAGCTGCAAGAGGACCTTGCAGGACAAGAAAGGACTTCTGTTATTAATATAATGACGCTTTTCTGATTTTGCCAAAATATTTTAAACTATTTTTACCCGTGGTTCCAGCTGTGCAAAGTATGGTTAATAGAGCGCGATTTTGAGGCTGATTCTATTTATTTTAACGACCGAAGACACAAATCTGAGGATGGCAGTGGATAAAAAACAGCTCTATCTCATTGATGGCCATGCGTTGATCTATCGCGCTTATTACGCGCTGATAAAGAACCCGCTGACCAATTCAAAAGGAACACCGACCGGAGCCGTATACGGTTTCGCGAACTATCTACTGCGGCTGCTCGAAACCTACAATTGCCCCTACTTGGCTATAGCATTGGACAGCGATAAACCCACCTTCCGGCACGAACTTTTCACCGATTACAAGGCAAACCGGGATGAGATGCCTGACGATCTCAAGGTGCAGATCCCGCTTATCGACCGACTCATTGAGGCGCTCAACATTCCTTCGGTGCGGCAGGAGGGGCTCGAGGCCGACGACCTGATCGCCGGGCTCGCGCAGCGGGCGGCAGCGCAGGGGTTCGAGGTGTTTATTATCAGTAAAGACAAAGACCTGATGCAGCTCGTGGGCCCGCGCGTCAAGATGCTCACGCCCGAAAGCGGGGGAGCGCTGGAACTTATGGGTGTAGACGAGGTACGGGCGAAAATGGGGATCCCGCCGGAAAAAATAGTGGACTATCTGGCGCTTGTCGGCGATGCCTCTGACAATATCCCCGGTGTTCCGGGCGTTGGTCCAAAGACTGCACTTAAAATTCTAGAGGCTGCCGGGAGCGTGGAGGCGCTGCTCGAAAATCCGGCAGTGCTCAAGAACCCGAAACTCGAAGAAAAAATAAAGCAGAACAGGGAAGCGCTTGTCCTGAGCAGGACGCTCGCGACCCTGCACCTGAAAGCGGACGTTGACACGCCGATAGAATCGCTCATACGGGCGCCGATCAACCGCAGCGCGTGCATGGAGTTTTTCAAGGAGCTTGAAATTCATTCATTGCTTAAACATCCGCTCATCGCAGCTTCGGCGAAAAAACTTGAGTTCGAGGTCACTATTGTAAAGTCGCTTGATGAACTTATCGGGCTGGTGAAAAGAGTTGAAAAGAAAGGCTGGATATCCATCGATACTGAAACCACGAGCACGGAGCCCAGAAGCGCGAAGCTTGTCGGCATTGCAGCAGCGATCGATGAAGCCATGGCCTGGTACATTCCAGTAGGCCATGCGGCAGGGGAGAACCTGCCGATGTATAAGGTGCTTGACATTGTGCGGCCTGTGCTGGAATCTGATGTGATAAAGAAAATCGGTCAGAACCTGAAATACGATTACCAGATTTTCAGGAACTATGAAATCTCCATGCGCGGTATTGAATTCGATTGCATGGTGGCCGGGTATTGCATTGACGCGGGGAAACGGCAGTATGGTCTCGACCGAATGGCCGCGGACTGGCTGTCACTTGACACCACGCCCATCGAATCGCTTATCGGCAAAGGCAGAACACAGAGGAGCTTTGCTGAAGTACCTGTAAAAGACGCGGCTGCCTATTCAGGCGAGGATGTGGTTCTTCCGATCAGGCTTAAAAAACTTCTGGAGCCCGTTCTTAAAGATCGTTCTCTTGACAAACTCTTTAAGGAAATAGAGATGCCTCTGGTTGAAGTGCTTTCAGAGCTTGAATGGAACGGCGTGCTGATCGATACGGAATTTTTAAAACAACTTTCCGGCAGGTACTCTGCGCGGATTGAGGAGATAACAACGGAAATTTACCGGATAGCGGGAACCGAATTCAACCTGAATTCGCCGAAACAGGTGAGCGATGTGTTGTTCGAGACCCTGAAACTGCCGCGGTCAAAGAAGACCAAGGTCGGGTCATTCGTGACCAATGTGGACGTGCTCGAAAAGTTGGCCCGTGACTATCCTATCGCGCAGAAGATTCTTGACCACCGCGAAGCGGCCAAGCTGCTTTCAACCTATATCGACGCGCTGCCTGCAGCGATCAATCCTGAAACCGGACGCGTGCATACCTCGTTCAACCAGACCGTGACCGCAACCGGCAGGCTTTCGAGCACCGGCCCGAACCTGCAGAACATACCGGTGCGCACCGAGGAAGGCAAGCAGATCAGAGAGGCGTTTATAGCACCCAAAGGGTATGTGCTGGTGTCTGCCGACTATTCGCAGATCGAGCTGCGCATACTGGCGCATCTTTCCAGGGATCCGTTTTTAGCAAAAGCGTTTCTTGACGACAAGGACATTCATACGCAGACGGCGTCGGCAATCTACGGGGTCTTTCCGGAAATGGTGACGCCGGAAATGCGGCGGGCGGCGAAGACCATCAATTTCGGCCTCATGTACGGCATGGGTCCCGTCAATCTTTCGCGCCAGCTCGGCATCTCTTTTTTAGAAGCGCAGAAGTTCATAGAGACCTATTTTCAGCAATTTCCAGAAGTGAAGAGCTATATCGAATCGTCAATTGCTAAAGCACGGGAGCTTGGATATTCCGAGACCATGCTCTGCAGGAGGCGTTATCTACCTGATCTTAATGCCGCGAACCGGAACATCCGGGAGGCGGCCGAACGCACCGCGATAAACACGCCGGTGCAGGGGACCGCTGCTGACATCATCAAGATCGCCATGGTCGACATCAAGCGGCACATGAGGGAAATATGCCCAAGGGCGAAAATGTTGCTTCAGGTGCACGACGAACTGGTGTTTGAGGTGCCTGAAAAAGAGGCGGATGAGTTTGCAAAGTGGGTGGTCAAGCGCATGAGCAGCGCCTTGAAACTTTCCGTTCCGCTGAAAGTTGATGCTGGGATAGGGGAGAACTGGAGCGAGGCGCACTAACTAATGTTAATACAATATAAAATTATTAATTAACAATGACGCTCCCTATTCTCAATTATAAAGACAGGATAATCGAATTATTAAATGCTAAAAGGAAGCTCATTGTCACAGCTCCACCCGGTGCCGGCAAATCAACCCAGATCCCGCAATTCTTCGCCGGCCAATGTTCGCCGGAGAAAAAACTTATCATGCTTGAGCCGCGGCGCATAGCCGCACGGTCGCTCGCATACCGGGTGGCCGAGGAGATGGGGAGAGAATGCGGCAACGAAGTCGGATATCAGGTGCGGTTTGAACGCAGAGCATCTGAAAAAACAAAAATCCTGTTTCTGACTTATGGAACGTTTCTACAGATGTTGCACAGCGATCCGCTGGCCACCCGCTCGTCAATCATTGCTTTCGATGAGTTTCATGAGCGGTCGCTTGATGCCGATATTGCACTTGCATGGGTGCGCTATTTAACAGGAACATTACGGCCGGATCTTGCTTTCATGGTACTTTCAGCCACGCTTGAACTTGAACCTTTGCAAAAATATCTGGAAGGCTGCGCCTTCATCGACGTGCCGGATCAGGCGTTCCCGGTGGATCTGCATTATCAGCCGCCGATTTCCAGCCATGAATTTCTGCCAAAACAGCTCGAACGGGCGCTCTCCGGTCTGCATCATGCCGGAGAGCAGGGATCGGTGCTGGTGTTTCTGCCCGGAGTGTACGAAATCGAACGAGCATCTGAATCACTTTACGAACAATGCCGTCGCAAAGGGTACCGGCTCCTGCAGCTGCACGGCAGAATGCCGCTTGCGCAGCAGCAGGAGGTGCTGCGACTGCCGTCAACAGAGCCTTGTGTGATCCTTTCGACCAACGTGGCTGAGACCTCACTTACTGTTCCGGGAGTAACTGCGGTAATCGATTCCGGCCTTGCCCGGGTCGCTTCGTACGATCCTGAGCGCGAACGCAACACGCTGTACCTCAGCAGGATCAGCCTGCAGAATGCCAGACAGCGTGCGGGCCGCGCAGGGCGATTGGCTGAAGGGGTATGCATACGTCTCTGGAGCCGCGAGGACGAGCGCGCGATGCCTGCGGCGATCGAACCCGAAGTCCTGCGGCTCGATCTGGCCGGGGGCATGCTGATGCTCTGCAGCCTGACAGACTCGCTTTCCAGTGAAAACGGAAATCGAAAGTATATCGAATGGCTGACCATGCCTTCAGCCGAACGATGGCGCAAGGCGCGTGACGAACTGGTAAGGTGCGGGGCGATTTCTCTACCGGAATCTTTACACGGTAACACTCAGGTTGACGGATATTGCCTCGCTCCCTGGGGCCCCCCGCCCTTCGGGCGCCCCCTAAGTCCGCTCGGCAACGCCCGTCAACCTGAGCGGGATAGATCTGTTTCAATTGACAATGACAGATATAATATGCCCCTTTTCCCGCTCACGGAACTCGGTCGTTTAATGAGCCGTTTGCCGCTGGAACCGGCTGTAGCTGCTGTCCTGCTACAGAGCCGCTCACAGGAAGAGCTCGCGGTGAACGCTGCAATGGCGGCGATCTGGGAGAGCAGCGATAAAAAGTTAACAGAAAGCAGCGACCTCTTTGAACTGGCGGGTGAATTCCTTCAGGACAGAAGGAGAACAGAATTCGGGAGAGAGGCATGGGAGACTTTCCAGCAGCTTGAACGGATAGTGAAAGATGCGACGCAGGACAAATCGCAAACGACGTTAAAACAGGATGAATTTAGAAAAGAAGTGGCCGAAACATGGATGCGGACATTCAACCACCGGATTGCCGTGCGAACGGGCGAGGGAACAGTCTTCACACTTTCTGATAACAGGAGTGCCAGACTGGTCGTGAAAAAATTACATAGCAAAGAACTGCGGCTCCCCCGGATCATTCTTGCGCTTGTGGTACATGAGCAGGCGGGCCGCGAGCAGGCAAAGAAAGTCACCATTCCTCTCTTTCTGCCGCTCGAAGCGGAATGGATTGCCGAGGCATTTCCGGAAACGCTGCAACGCACCATAGAATGCAGGTGGGATGAGGCGCGGCAGAGCGTATCGGTGGAGGAGCTGTCGAGTTTCCGGGGAAATGCTTTATCCCGTCATGAAATCCAGAATAAGACACCGTACCGAGAAGAAATCACTGCCTGTCTTGCTGAGAAGCTGGTTCAGGGTGTATGGGACTGGAAAAAAGACGATCCCAAAGCGGAACAGTATGTCTATCGGGTCAGGGAAACTGCTCGTGCATACCCTGAAATGAAAATTCCTCAGATGACCGACAGCGACTGGGAACTGATCTATAATGATATGTGCGAAGGGAAATGTTCGCTTGATGAAGTAAAAAAGATTTCTGTTTTACAGGAGATAAGATCATATATCGGCCCGCATCTCGCTGGTTTTATAGAGAGAAAAGCACCGGAAAGTATAATTTTGCCCTCCGGTAAAAAAGGCCGGGTTACTTATTTCGGCAATTCGCCACCTGTGCTTTCGGCCAGATTGGGAGACCTCATCGGTTATAAGGACCGCTTTGCGCTCATGGACGGCCGCGTACAGGGTGTTTTCGACATTCTGGCGCCGAATTATCGCACTGTTCAAAAAACAGCTGATCTGGGGTCGTTCTGGAAAAATATTTATCCGTCAATTAAGAACGGGTTAAAGAGAAAGTATCCGAAGCATCCCTGGCCGTGAAATATATGGTCGCTGATACGAATTCCCCAGTTTATTTAATGCTCGTAATGCTCGCACCGAAGCCCAGTATTTTTCTTTGCCAAATTTGACAATAAAGTGCCGAAATGGCTATATTCTCTTGCAAAAATGTTTGATCGAAAAAAGAAACTTTCTATCAACTATATGCCACATCAACAAAGGAGGTGCAGGTGAAGAAGTCAATAGTTGTGACGGTTGTTTCCAGTGCAATTTTATTGTTCAATGGCTGTGCGGCAAATATGGCCCAGTTCAGGGCGCAAAAGGAAACCATGGAGAAAGAGGGGATACTGGCGTATAAATATCAGTCAAAACTGACCCAGTCCCCGACGCCGATTCCTGCATCAGTGCGCATAACCGATTTAAAATATGAAGAACCGCATTCCAGTTCGTCCTGGCCGCTAATGTTTTTTCCGCTATTAAGTCTGGGGGCATTCCAACACAATACCAATAAATTCAGTGCGATGTTCGGTGCGATGAAATTGAAACAGTGGGAGATGGGAAAGCTCATTGCGCAGGACTTCAGCAAAAATGGAATTTTCAAAGACATTGTCTGGGGCGACAGTGCACCGGCCAAGGAATTTGATATTCGCGGAAGTTTCAATTACCAAACGAGTACGTATTTTCATTTCTCCGGTCTTGGAGAGCTTGTGTATTCAATATCCCTGCTTCCCTTATTAACATTACCGATGAACTCATTCAACTACGGTTGCCAGGCGCATTTTGATGTTGTTTCAACACGTACCGGCAAAGTAATATTCTCACAGGATTATTCGGAGAAATACGGTTATACGAAAGGGATGACCTGGGGCAATAATCCTGCCTTGTTTTTTCCCTTTTCTGAGCGGCTCGTTCCTGAATTGATACGCAAGTTTGCGGTAGATTTACAGAAAATTCCTCAGGACTCGTGGAAGGAGTGAAGTCTGCAGAGCGGATTTTGGTAAGAACCGGATCCTGGAGAGGGAGATTTATTTGAAAGTGTGTCTTACTAAGAAAATCAATATTTAACGCATGCCACGCAAGGCACGATTAATTGTCCCCGGAGCGGCGGCGTAGCGAAAACTGTCAAATGCTTTCAGGTGATGGGGGCCGATCTTCGTGAAGCGATCGATCTGC
>CAISVC010000058.1 GCA_903888815.1 uncultured Fibrobacterota bacterium | reverse complement strand
GTCGAGGTACTGGTGTTCATAGGTGTTGACCAGCACCAGGTCGGAGGGTATTCCGGCCTTCTGGAGCAGGATCTTGCCCAGCGATGCCATATCCTTGCAGTCGCCGATGCGGGTGGCGACCACGTCGTGGGCCGCCTGCGGGATCCACCCCGATTGGCGGAACGACACGTGGCTGTAACGGATGTTCTTTGTAATATACTCATGAATGCGTCTTGCCTTCTCAAGGGACGCTGTGGCGCCGGCAAGCAGCGAATCGGCCAGTGCCGTGAGTTCAAGCGTATTGTCCTGAATATGCGCGGTCAGGTGCAGGTACCAGTCGACTATCTGCGACCACTCGGTGAACGTTGAGTAGTTGACTTTGCGGTTCGCCGCCCAGTCGGTGGGCTCGAATTTTTCACGGTCGTGCGACAGGTAGGGCGGCCGCGTTAGCGTCGTAATGCGGTAATCATTCTGCACAGAGGTCGTGCAGGACACGGAGTCGCCCCAGACCTTATAGGGGATCGTATCGTTGACCGGCGTGACAACGCGCAGCCGCTGGTCGAACACCGGATAGCCCAGCTGAAAACTTTCCGATCCCCACACTTGATGCGCCATCTCGCCGAAGTAATAATTCTTCAGGCTCCACTCCAGCAGGATACAGTCGCCCGGCTGCAGCGATTTGAACACGACCTGATTGTCGTCGATATCGGCGGGGACCTGCGTTCCGTCGGATTTCAGCGTCAGCGCCCGTCCGATGCTCCCGGTCTGGAAGTTGCTGTTAAAGCCGATGTCGTATTCCTTCCATTGGTCAATGGCATGCTCGGTTGGCAGGTACACGATCAGGAACGTCCGTTTTTTTGAACAGTGGCTGGGATAATAGAAGATATCGCTGATATACGACAGAATGGCGCCGTTTTCATTTGTCCGTCCGCTCCAGGGAGTGCTGTTTTTAATCACCGCATCAGAACCGGGCAGTGACGCCAGCGAATCGAGCCCGGGTTTTTTGTCGAGTGAACGCAGGTTTTCCCACGCGTTAAAGTCGTCACTGGTCATTCTGACCGCATCGGTAAAGGCCTGACGGGCGCCCTCCCGGTTGCCCATCGCCTCGAGCACCGCGCCTTTAAGATTGAGCATGTCGGCGCCTGCGGGCATGATGGCAAGCGCCCGGTCGACATTTTCGAGCGCCTTCGGATAATCTTTTACAAGATAGTGCAGGTTGGCGATCGAGTAATACGCGGAGGCGTCCATGGGTTTGTATTCCAATCCCTTACGCAGGATGTCCAGCGCTTCAGGCAGGTTACCCCGTTTAATCGCGATCTTCATGAGCGCCCGGTAAACGTCAGCATTCGCGCAATCATGCTCAAGATATGTCTTCCAGCGTTTTTCAGCCTTTGCCGGGTCCCCCTGATCCAGATACAGTGCGGCGATAATTGTCTGGGCCTCATAGTTGAACGGATGCTGTTTTTCAATCTCATGGAGGCACTCCATGGCCGCGTTCTGGTTTTCTATCTTGACGTACGCTTTCAGTTTCTGCAGCTGGGCGGGAAATGTGGCGGCAAAGTTTTGCGGCGATTGTTCGATGAATTTCAGGACACGCTGCGCGTCATTACTGCGGGCCACGGTCGCCAGCTCCGAACTCCAGGCCAGATAATTGAGCGGGGATAACCGGAAGGCGGTATGGACTTCGGCCTCCATTTCGGTATATTTTTTCGACCGCATCAGCGATTCGCACAGGAGCCCGTGCAGCAGGGAACTTTGAGGGTATTTTTTCAGCCATGCCCGCACAAGGGTCTGGCTTTCATCGGTCATCTCGGTACCGTTATAAAAATGTATGAGCTGCAGCGCGGAACCCACGTCATCAGCGTACCGCTTCAGGCGGCTGCGCAGCACGGCCACGACCGAGTCGATGATCGGCTGCGGTCTGAGTTCGGCGGGCCGCCCCGTTTCTGCCGGAGGGTTTGCCGCTTTTTCGGTTGAAACAGAGATGGGTTTAAGCGGATGATACAGGGAGTCAAGAAGTCGCAGCGAAAAGTTGGAAAGCAGGAGATCGCCGCCGCTGTGGCGGTTCCATTCGTGGCCGAGCTTAACAAGAAGCGCGTTTCCGCCCTTGCGAAGCGTCACGGTCTGGATAAAGACGTCGTTACCGGTGTTGCGGAACACCGAGTCGGCGAGTACCACGGAACCGTTGAGGAAAATCTTGAAAGTGCCCGAAGCGCCGAACGCCAGACGCGCACGCTGCTCGGCCTGGATTGTCACCGTGCAGTAAAAGTAGTTGACGGCATTGCGCACCGTGGAATGGTCTTCCACAAAAATCCAGGCGGAGGTCGGGGCGCTTTGCAGCTCATGCCAGGCGGCGATGTTGCCGTCCTTGCCGGCGTATGTTTTCGAAAAGTCAATTTCCTGTTCGGGCGGATAAACGGTTGCAAATCCCGAATGCGAGATGTTTTCGAACGGCCCGATGTATCGCCAGGTGAAAATGCAGCCCATTTGACGGATGCGTTCGGTCGCTTTCGAGAGTTTGCCGTCAGCAAGGTAGCGTTCCGCCAGGACCTCCTGAAACTGCCCGCAGAACGGCCCAGGCTGCTCCGCCAGCGTCTGGAGCACCCTGTATCCCTCCTTGATCTGGAAGCTTTCGGCGTAACGGCCGAAAATGGAAAGCTTAATAATATTGCTTCCGAGCATAAGGACATCGTTGTCCTTACGGAATGCATTGAATACGGAACGGCATTCCCCCTGCGGATCGCCCAGGAAAGAGGCGACCTCAGACAGCCCGCGGTACGCTTCGCCCGCGACCGCCCGGTCGGCATTGGAAGTGTTCGTGGAAAAGAGTGTCTGCGCTTCATAGATTTTATTATCCAGAAGCAGACTCCAGCCCTTGGAATTCAGGTTTGGCTGGGCATGGACAGAACCTTGTACGGAGACGATCATGATAAAGGAAAAGACGGTTCGCGACAAACGGCAGCAAAAGACTCTCGCTGATGAAATCATTGTTCATTGACTCCCGGGGATGGAAAAAGTGACCGGACAAAGGCATACTGCCTGTTATGCATTTTAAAATAAATATGCGTACAGCGGGGCAACGTACCTTTCTTTAAATTTTAAAAGCCTTATGAACCTGCTGAAATAGCTCGGCGCATAAAATCAGGAGCAGTTGATATATATAAATATCAATTGGTTAAATAGATTATGTAGTAATTATAAAAAAAATCGGAGCATTTTATCGCAACAGGTGTTATATTATTATTGCAATAAGTTGGAAAATCGTCTAATACCCCCAGAGGAGGAGATTTGAAAAAAATCAACAAAGAACCGGCGACATATGAATCCCAATGAATCTATCATAGAGTACACCGATTACCGCAAATTTCTGCGTGATTATTATTCTTCGCGGAAAAAAGCGACCCCTCATTTCTCCTACCAGATGATAGCCGAAGGCGCAGGGCTGTCGTCAGCCAGCTTTGTAAGAATGGTGATCGAAGGGGAGAAGAACCTGACAAAAGAGAGTGTTCCGCGGTTTGCCAGAGCGCTCAGGCTCAATAAAAAAGCCTCGGAATATTTCGAATTTATCGTCTTTTTCAGCCAGGCAAAAGATCTCCAGACCAAGGAGCATTATCTTAAAAAGATCGACAGTTTCCGGAAGCGGAATAAGCCCGAACTGCTGCTGCCCGGAGAGTATGATTATCTCAGGAACTGGCTGCATGCGGTCGTGAGGGAAATCGTTGAATTTTTAGATTTCGTCGAGGATCCGGACAAAATCGCCGCCCGCTTTCTCTTTTCCGTAACCGCCGAAGATATCCGCAAATCAATAGGTTTTCTGCTGGAGCACGGTTTCCTGGCGCGGGGCGACAATGGAAAACTGGTCAAGAAAGACAGGACGATCAGTACCGTCGATATACCCCGTAATGATGAACTCGTTCTGATCGCCAAAAAGTATCACCTGCAGATGCTGGCGTTCGCCGGCAAAGCCATTCTTGAAATGCCGAGAGAGGAACGAAGCGTCACCAATACGACGCTTTCGATGTCGGAAAAGAGCTATGCGCTGGCATTGAAACGGATCGAAACGCTGCGGTACGAGCTTCTGGAGCTGGCGGCATCAGACAATGATGCCGACAGGGTATATCAATTGAACGTCAATCTTTTCCCCTTTGTTAAAAAGCGCAATGATAACGATTAGGACAATCGCGGCATATATGGCGGCCGGGGCGTTGCTGCTGTCCGGGGCCCGGTGCACGATGAATGACAACTTGGCGGGCGGCGGTACCGACGTTTCCAATCCGGTAGTGGTCGGCAAGGCGCTGACCCTTAGCGGGGATGCGGCGTCAAATACTAGGGTCACGCTCATTCCGGCCCGGTACAATGCGCTCATTGACAATCCGCTCCCGGCATCCATGACCGATACTACCGACGCTTCAGGCGCCTATGTGATCGCAGCGCCGGCAGCCGGTATTTACAATATTGAGGCCGTGCATATGCCCACCGGCTATAAATTTTTCGTTACCAACGATACCCTCAGGCAGAAAGATACCCTTTTCGTACCTGCCGATACGTTGCGGCAGCCGGGGTATATAAAAATTCTTTTCACTGATACCGCGTATGCCACGTACGGGTATGTTTATATACCGGGATCAACCATGTCAGCCCTCATTCAGAGCGGTTATTCATTAATCGATGCGGTACCGGCCGGGGTCATTCCTGTAATCAATTATGCGAATCTGGTGGATGCGAAGAAAAACCATATCGTGCAGGCAGGAATCACCGTAGCGCCGGGCGCCGGCGTGACGATGGCTGATTTCTACTCGTGGAAGTACTCAAGGCAGCTCAGCTTGAACACAACGGCATCAGGTGCCGGTGTTGCAAGGAATGTTTACAATTTCCCGGTTCTCATACGTTTGAACAGCAGCTTCGATTTTTCTCAGGCAAAGCAGCATGGCGAGGATATCCGGTTTGCAAAGCCTGACAATTCTCCGCTTGCTTTCGAAATTGATAAATGGGATTATGCGAATAAGCAGGCGGCGATCTGGGTCAAAATGGACACGGTTTACGGGAACAGCGGCAGTCAGCGCATCGTGATGCGCTGGGGCAATCAGGCTGCCGTTGATCAGTCGAACAGTACCGCGGTTTTTGATACGGCCGACGGTTTCAAGGCGGTCTGGCACCTTACCGAGACTTCCGGAAGCACTGCCCGCGAAGCGACCTACGATAACTACCGGGGAACCTATAACGGAACGCTTCCCCGGAACGCAAGCGGCGCAGTCGGCGGCTGCCAGTCGCTTGACGGCAATGGCGATTTCATCGATATGGGCAGCAATGCGCTTAATCCTAGTCTCAATAACCTCTCGCTCAGCGCCTGGATAAAACTGGGAGATAGCGGGAAAACGACAACCATCGTGGCAAAATCGAAAGGTGGCGATACTCCCGGAGTATACGGTGCATATTACGGCTACATTCTGGCAATCGATTGGAACAGTTTCCCTCACTTTTATCTGGCCGATGGCGGGGCCTCGTGGGGCGATCCGGGGTCGCTGGATTTAATGGCCGATATGCGGCTCACCGATCGTTCGTCGTGGCACCATCTTTTTGTCGTTATTGACAGGTCAGGCAACAGCAACTGTAAAATGTACATTGACGGCGTGGACAGGACCCCCGGCGCTCTCAACGGCGATATCCTTACTGTGGGGCCGATAGCCAATACGCTGCCTTTGCGGATAGGAATAGAAGCCGATGCGGGTTATCCTTATAAAGGCTCCATAGACGAGATAGTCATGGCGTATACCGTCCGGTCAGCAGACTGGGTAAAGCTGTGCTATATGAACCAGAAGCCGGTTGATGCATTGGTTGTTTTTCAATGAGGATTACTGTCACAGACCTTTACAACAGTGAAGGCCGTTTAAAACATAAAAACCATTCAAAAGGAGCAGGGAGAAAATGGCGAAACGTCTTCTGGCAGTGTTTGCTTCAATCGGCATAATGCTGGCGTTCGCGGGAACTGGGTATGGGGAAGATGTAACGGTAAAGTTGAATCCGACGGGATATGCTGCTATAGAAGAGGGACAGATAGTGAAAGCCGGCCAAATGTTCAACTCGCAGTGGAGTCCTAGAACGGACCATCTGTGGGTACAGAAGATGTATGTGGGTTTTAACCTGAAAACGGTATTTGATCCGCTGCCGGTTGAGGGGAATCTTGGCGTGGGAATGAAAGTGTTTAACGAAACCCCACATTATAATATGTTTTGGGATAACGGGCTGGGTTCGAGAATGTGGTATTTCACCTATTTGGACCGTGCCGACCTCGCTTATACACGGGGTGACAAAGACAATC
>CAISVC010000057.1 GCA_903888815.1 uncultured Fibrobacterota bacterium | reverse complement strand
CCGAGAAAGGTTTTCCATGGCTGCGCTCTTCTTTCCCTGATTTCTTCTGCAATGTCATGAGCGGAATCGACCCTCAGTTTCATTGCTTTGAGGACAGCTTTGGATGTCTCTATCGATGTTATGTGTTTCTTGCCGAAAATATCCCAGTACTCAGGGAGTATCCCGCAGAGAGCTGAAAGCTCGTTAATTAATTGATCGTAATTATCGATGCTTCTGTCCTCGATGGCCATAATTTTTTTTAATTGCCTCGTATATATAATACTCCATCTTGTTGTCCGCAGCAGATTTTTGTGCAATTTTTAAACTTAAAAGGTACAATTTCAAAATGAAACATTCATGCCGATTTATCGTCACAATTTTCGTTTTTATTGTAATCATAACATCTCAGATTTCGATCTCCGCTGCAGCACCGCCGACGCGCATAATCTCTCTTGCCCCGAATATCACAGAAATCTTGTTCGCGATGGACCTCGGGGATAGAATTGTCGGAGATACGATTTATTGTGATGTTCCCGAGGCTGCAAAGAAGAAGCCAAAGGTTGGCGGAATGTCCAATCCGTCTTTAGAGGCGGTGATTTCATTAAAACCTGATGTAGTCATTATGACCACCGACGGCAATCCCCGGTGGTTTGAAGACAGGCTGCGGGCTTTTAAGATAAAGACCTATGTTTTCAGAGCGAGGAAACTGTCTGAACTTCCGCAGGGCATAAGGGATCTGGGGCTATTTCTCGGGGCTAAGGAAAAAGCGGATGCGCTTTCCGGACATATAGAATCAGCCATGAAAAACGTTTCCCGCTCCACGATTCACCCTTCACGAAAAAAGAAGGTCCTCTTCATCATATGGCCTGAACCGTTGATTGTTGCCGGACCCGATACGGAGATAGATGATGCGATCACGCTTCTCGGATATGACAATATCGCATCAAGAGCAAAGGTGTCATATCCGAACTATTCCATGGAAGAAATCCTTCACAACCCTCCTGATGTCATCCTTATCGGCAAAGGACACGCTGACATGAAGGAAATGGCGAAAGACCTTCTGAAAAAATTGGCTTCGGTCGCTGCCGTAAGGGACGGAAGGGTCTTCTTTTTGAGCGATAGTCTTTACAGGCTCGGGCCGAGAATTGTTCCGGGGATTGAGGAAATGGCCAAATGTCTAAATTAAGAATATCGGTCTTCGTGTTCGTTCCTGTCCTGATTATTTTTATGTCTCTTTTTTTCGGTCCCAGAGCAATAAATCCTTTTCATATGGATGCGGTCGATAATCAGATATTGTTTTCGATAAGACTGCCGCGGATTATCATTGCCTGCCTGATGGGGATGGCGCTGGGCGCTTCGGGCGCCGTGCTCCAGGGGATGTTAAGAAATCCCCTGGCAGATCCCTATATCCTTGGTATTTCAAGCGGTGCGGCGCTTGCTGCCACGTTCGGTCTTTTGTCGGGGATATATCTTTTCGGACAATTCAGCATCCCCTTTGCAGCCTTTATCGGTGCATCTTCAGTAAGCATAATAGTCGGCGCATTCGGCTGGAAGCACGGCAGGCTATCGCCCGAGAGACTCCTGCTTGCCGGAGTCGGCCTGAGTTTTCTCTTTTATGCATTGCTGATGCTCCTTATCAGTATCTCCTCATCGGAAGGGATCAGAAGGGCCGTCCTCTGGATATTCGGAGATCTGTCGATCGCGGACTGGTCAGTAATACCCTACGGCTTTTTGCTTATTATTGCAGGCTTGACCCTTTCCGTTTTCAGGGCGAAAGCACTGAATGCTTTGAT
>CAISVC010000056.1 GCA_903888815.1 uncultured Fibrobacterota bacterium | reverse complement strand
TGTTCCCCTGATCCTCGAGTTGATTTTAAAGCTGGAACAGCCCTTTCCCTTAAACATACCCAACGTCCTGCCATGCGCAGTCATAATAGTCACACGGTAATCGCCATCGTGCGAAACGATAAGCCGGCCCGCGCTGTAATGAACATTGATGCTGCCGCTGCTCATTCCGTTGATCTTGTCAATAAACGGGTTTTGAACTGCGACCGGGGGCGGACCCGCTATGCCCATGACCCCGAATGAATCCATGGGGAAATTCCTGAATCCGAGCGCCAGGGCGGGTGAGCCGGTCCTTACGCTGAAATCGCCCCTGGGCTGGTAGTCAGCCCTGAACACTTTTGTCGTATCTGTAAATAGCGGGTCGGCGATGCTCGAGTGGACATCCAATCCTGCGGCCTGCCATTGCGCCCATGTATAGAGAGTAGCGGTACCGCCCCAGGCTGTAATGGTCGGCGGGTTCCCTGCATTGTAAACGACATTAGAATCAAATTGTCTGACATTTGTTTTGATTACCGCCGGTATATTGGCGCCGTTGGCGAAACAACAGGTGCCGTAAATGTAGGGGCCGAAAAAGATGTTGCGGGCGGCATAATGTTGTGAATAGGTCCAAACGCCATGGAATTGCACCGTCCCTGCTCTGGCGACGATATTATTTAAAAAAGTGTTACTGCGGTTCCATTGCAGCTTCAGCCCGCCGCCAAAAAGGAGATTATTATATTGCATGTAATTCGACGCCTGATCGTCCAGATCGATGCCGAAATCCCCTGCCGGGGCCTCCAGCCGGTTGGTGCGGACAATGGTCGTGTTCCGCGCATCAAGTTTCGTCGCGGTCGTATCCCCTTCGCCGAAACGCTCATTGCGATCGCGTCCCCAGGCGTTGAACGGCCCGTGGTCTCCGGTCTCCTGAATGGAATTGTACACCCAGTTATACTCGACAACATGCCCGCCCCAGCACCCGTCGCAAAAGCAGATTCCCGCACGCGGGCAGTCATGGATCGTGTTATGGCGGACCGTGTCGAATTCCGTCGCCGATAAAGCAACACCCGCAGGCTGTTTTTCAAATCGTCCTAAACTGGCCATCATGTTGTTATCGACCCTGATAAAGGACGGGTATTCATTGGTAAGCGGGCCGGGCGTTCTATCGGTGCATGTCGGCGTCGTTGACCATGAGTTGGGACATCGCACGGAGCTTGTAAGGCCGAGCATGACTACGCACGACGCGCCTGCGCCGTTAAAAACGTTATTGAAGATGACGTGATTGCGATTGTAGCCGCTCATAAAGACGCCATTCCCGCCGATTTGATCAAAAAGACAATTTTGAATCCTTATGTTTTCCGCATTCTGCATGAAAACCGTACCGTTGCGGACAATGCCCCAGTCTGATTTAAATATGGTTTCATATGTCCCGCTGAAAAGCGTGCGATACGTATGGGTAAGGTTGATGCCGTCGAATTGAATGTATTTAACGCTGTTAGCGGACGATGCACCAGAACCGACAAAGCGGAGCAGTCCGTCTTGAGAGGCAAGCTCTATGGCGGCGGTACTCAGATTTGTGCCGGCAGGGGGCCAGAAAAAAAGCTGTCCGGTGGATTTTCTGTAAAACCATTCTCCCGCGGCATCCAGCTCTTCAAAAAGATTCTCAACCATACGATACGTCGTATGGGGTTGATTGCCCCGGTTATTATCGCCTACCCAGGTGTAGTTCAGTGTAGTTCCAGTCTTACCCGTCATTATATAATCATTGCCGCCCCACATACCGTTATGCAGAGCGCGTATATATCCCGGACCTTCGCCCGGGTTGGCCCACAGGGCAACCCGGGCCGCGGCTATGCAATTGGCGTTATAGCCATCAAGAATTTGACCGGCAGTAAAATTCGGATACCGGGCAAGTACCTGCCGTTGACCGTTAAGAAAGAGCTGGTCTACTTTTAAATTAGTCCCTATCGTGGTCACCATGATCTGGCCCGACGAGACTGTCCATGCGGACGTTACCTTGATCCCGCCGCTGATGACGGGCTTTTCATTCGGGTATCGTGTATAGATGATCGGCGCCGTTGCCGTACCGGAATTAGCAAGTCCGAAGACTACCGGCGCAGTCAGATAATAGGTCCCTCCGCGCAGGTATACCGTGACCGGCGGATTGGTCGCCTTCAACTGATCGGCCTTATCACGGGCTGCCGCGAGTGTTGCAAGAGGGGCAGCGATTGTGCCTGCAGCCCCATCGTTGCCTGTTGGAGAAACATAAATATCTGCGCCAAAAACCATGGCCGTCGCGATAAAAATCAACAAACCACACAATGTTCCCGACTTCATAAGAACCCCCGATGCTAAAGGTTGGTTATTTTGAGTATATCTATTTCATGATGTTTTTGTCAAGCAATTTCGGGATGTTTAAAGCACGCGTCATTTTCAAAGTTTATTCCAGCACGGTAATTTTCCGAATGACCTGCCGCTGGCCGGCCGTGAGCTGAAGAAAGTAATACCCGGCCGGAATCATGCGCCTGTTCCATGAAACCGAATGCTCACCTTTGTCCATGGTCGCCTTTGTCAGCTCGCTGATTTTTCTGCCGGGCAGCGAGTATACGGCAAGTGTTACCGGCATTGTTGACGGCAAAACATACGAAATACACGACCTGCTGATGGTCAGGCCGAAATCGCCTGCGGCCGTGCGGCCGCAGGCTATTCTGCCAAAGGCCGCCACGGCGCCGGGAACAAACCCGATTATTATGGTTGTGGCCTGGCCGGCCGTGAGGGTGACCACACGGGCGATGGTCGAATCAGACGCCGGCAAGGGTAATTTTACGGGCGCGGTGGTCTTGATGGTCGCTATCCCTCTGCGATTGATGCATTTCAGGTCCTGATCAATGGCGGAATTCACCGTAACCGTGACGACCTTCTGGTTCAAATCCCAGGTCAGGTTCTGCACGGCGGTGGTGTCGTCGGTGGTGCCGCTGCCGCTGGTCAGGCCCGCCTGGACCCCGGAGACGATGTTGCGGGCGGCGAGGCTGCTGGCGACCCCGGTCCAGGCCAGGACCAGCCCGGACTTGCAGCCGTTCACCGCGGTGGCGGTGGCGGCGGCGGTGGCGTTGGCGATGGGCACCATCACGTTGCAGACCTGGTAGGTGGAGGTGGTGCCGGTGCCGCCGGCGCAGGAGGCGGTGGTCGGGTTGAAATAGCTGTAGAAGATGTTGAAGTCCAGCACCAGCGGGGAGGTGATGCCCTTGGGGATGAACCCGCCGCTCGGGGACGCGAAGTTGATGTAATAGC
>CAISVC010000055.1 GCA_903888815.1 uncultured Fibrobacterota bacterium | reverse complement strand
TCTCTACTACTGGCGGGTCAATGCCGCCAATCTCATTGGTACCGGCCCGTGGTCGACCATCTGGAGTTTCACCACTATTTTCGGTCCGCCCGGGACCCCGACGCTCGTCTCTCCGACCGATGGTGCGACAGGCGTTTCCATTAATCCAACCCTGGGGTGGAATTCCGTTGCCGGAGCCGCGACGTACCGTCTGCAGGTCTCGGCGGACAGCGCGTTTGCCGCGACTATTTACGACAATGGAACGATTACAGGGAACTCCGGAACAATCGGCCCGCTCGCAATCGGCGTACAATATTACTGGCGGGTGAATGCGAAGAACGCGGGCGGTACCAGCGCGTGGTCAGAAGTATGGAGCTTCATGACAGTTTCTCGGCCTGGAACGCCATCGCTTTTATCCCCGACAAACAGTGTCATCAATCAGCCGGTTTCACTTGCGTTCGTCTGGAATAAAGTCAGCACGGCGACCACCTATTATTTACAGGTTGCCACCGACACTGGCTTCGCCAGTTTGTTTACACAGGACTCTACACTTACCGATACATTAAAAGTGACAATTCTCGATAGTAACACAACTTATTATTGGCGGGTGAGAGCGAAGAATGCCAGCGGAAGCGGTGCTTGGTCCGTAGTCTGGAGCTTCAAAACAGAGACTTCCGCTGTCTTGCCCTACAGACCATCTCTGCCGCACACGTTTTCCATCACCGGCTCTTCCGGAATGGTGAGTTATAACCTGCCTCTCCAGTGCCACGTAAGCCTGAAACATTATGACGTACGGGGAAGACTTATAGCAACACTCGTCAACAGTGTGCAGGGGCCGGGAAATTATATACTGTCCGTTAAAAATGTTCTTCCTTCCTGCGGTTCGTACATTCGGGTGTTTGAGGCCGGGAGCTTTGTTAAACGCGATCTGGTGACGATTGTGGGAAGGTGAAAAAAAATCCTGTCATTTGACCGTATCTATTTGTGACCTCTTGTCAAGTCTTTCGTAGCACAGAATAGCACAGTTATACCCTGCAATACCCTTCTTTTTAAGGTTGCAGTTGCGTTTTAATGTGTTTTTAAGCGATTTTTGTGCTGCTGAAATAGACTCAAAATCCAGCGGTAGCAATACCATCCCGGTTCAAGTCCGGGCTTCGGCATTTTCCTAACTACCCGTAGAAATCAAAGGTTTGCAAGGTTTTTACCCGCCTTGTTTATTTAACGCAGTCACCCAGTGCTATGGAAAAATTATATCCGTCTTGTAATACCTTCTAAAATAAGGGATATTGTCCGCAAGGGGAGGGCGTGATCCTGAAGATGCCAGTTCTTTCCGGTTTACACCATCATTATTTTAGGAAGGCGGCCTGACGGATGGTATTTTTCCATAGCACGAGCAGAATCCTCGGCTGGATTGATCGCCGGAAAGCTGCCGCCGGTTTGATTACCCTTCCCTGCAGGTTTACAAAGAGTACTTGGCTGTGGCCGGCGATTGAAAATAAATTCACCGGATGCACGCAGTTCCCGTGCATGCATACTTCCGTGGTCCCCTGGTACTCGTACGCGCCCAGATCGATCTGTGCAGCGCCGTTGCCGTCGCCGTCCACGGTGCGGTTCTTCCCCTCGAGATCACCCAGCGACGTTGCGTATCTGACATCCACACTCCCCGTATCTATGCCGAGTGAACCTTTTTTCAGATGATAATCGTGTGCGGCCGTGTCTACATACGAGGGGGTGCCGATAATGAACCAGCCGGTCCTGCCCGTCTGGTTCCGCGCCGAAAGATTGTGATCAACGGTCCACGAGGCCGGCGCCTGCTGAATATAGAACGGTTCGCCCGAAAGTCCTGAAAAGATGTTGTTGCGCACAATGACGTTCGTCGCCTGCGGCGCATTGAACCACATGCCGCTGCCCCAGTTGTAGCCGGTGTGGTGCACCGTATTATTGACGAAGTAAACGCTGTCGAGCGGTCCGGCGGACATGAGCAGGTACATGCCTGGCCCGAGACAGTTGTACACCAGGTTATCGTGAAAAATCACGCTGCTGAGCCTGCCGCCTGTTTCCGATGCTGCTCCCAGCCCGAACTGGCAGTCATGCACGATGTTTCCGTAGAACTCTAAGTTAGCCGTGGCCATGGACCAAGCATCCGCATAGAGCCCCTGACGAGAGAGATGGTCTATAACGTTGTAGCAGACTTTGCCGTTGCTGCTGCCGAACTTTGTATCGATGCCCTCGCCGCCGTTCGTGCCCGGTCCGCCGTTGTGCACGTGATTCCGCGTGACCTCAAAGAAGCTGCATTTGGAAATCGAGATGCACTCCTGAGCGCCGTCGTTGCACGCCAGCTCAACGTCGTTGCTGTCAATGTATATATGATCGTTCGTACCGAGTTCTGATACTATGATTCCGGAACTCACGGTATTGTAGGTGTGATTGCCGTAGATGGTGATGTATGAGCTGTTGATGATCCAGATGCCTGCCTCAGCGCCGTTCTTCACGGTGAGGCGGGCAATTGTTACATATCTGATGCCGGAGCAGTAGACGATGCCCTGACCGCTGAGTCCCTGTGCATCGAGCGTCACCGTTTCGCCGGGATAGCCTGCAAAAAGAATCGGCGCGCTCTGCGTTCCCGAATTCCTGGGGATCAGTCGCTCAAGATACGTCCCCTGCCGTAGGTATACCGTGTCTCCTGCAACAAGCGTTGCGGCCGCCTTGGCGACCGTTTTCCACGGCTGCACTTCGCTGCCGGGTCCGCTGTCAATGCCGTCCGTCGCGACGAAAAAAATCCGCGCGTGGCAGACGAGCATCGCCATCACGATGGTCATTAAACAGCCGATTCCCCGGCTGCGAAACGAACACGGACTCATAGCACTGTCTCCTTGCTATTATTGATAAATATCGCCCATAGGGTTATTACTGAAGGTGTTATTAGACACGTTTGCATCAAGTCCCGTAGCTGTGAAATAGATCCCATAGTACCGGTTGTCGTGGATCTGGCAGCGTTGAATGGTCACTCCAGTCGCTGAATTGATCCCGGTAGTCGCGTACGAAATATCACAGTATTGAAGCGAAGTAGAAGGTGTCGCTGAATTCCCGATCCAGATACCACCTATGGTATATCCCCACCAGTTGGTTCCCGCGTTTTTAGTAAACACGATTGAATCGGACGGCAAACCAACGGCAATCAACGTTCCAGGATTGGTGTTACCTATTTGGAGATAGCTGCCCTGAGTAAATTCCAGGCGGCACCCTGGACGGATAGTCAGTATAACACCGCTGGAATTGCTCACATTGACGCATCCCGCAATAATGTACGGAACATTGTGTTTTTTCCAGACAGTCGTCGTAGTAACATTTCCGCCGGACACATAGATGCCGTTTCGTGCATTGCCGGAGAAATCGCCCGTTCCCGAGAGTTTTCCGACATTATTAGCGATGATGTACAGTGGATAGCGGCCGTTTGCCGTTACAACGTTGTTGATGAAACTTACCGAATCTCTCGGACTGCCATAAGGGGCAGCGAAAATAATGCCTTCATAGGTACAGTTCCTGACAGAGCAGTTGGATATTTCAACGGCAGGCGCATCAACACTGATTCCAAAAGTGGCATATTCGACTACACAATACCTGAGAGAAGTCTGACTATTCGCATAATAGCCGATTACAATGCCTCCGTCTGAATTACCGATCACCGTATCTCGGTATTGATTATCGCCCCAGTTCGTTCTGGCAATATTTCTGGTAAATATGATCGAATCGGTTGGCGTCCCCTGGGCAATGAATGTTCCTTTATCTACGAAGATATGGCTATACTGGGTGAATTCCAGCCGACACCCAGGCAAGATAGTCAACATGGCAGATTCCAAATACACCCATCCGTTTATAACATAGGGGACATTGTGCTTTTTCCAGATCGCCGACGTATTCACATCTTCTCCAAATACTTGGATACCGCTCTTTGCATTATCGGAAAAGTCGTTTGTCGTCGAAAGTTTGCCGACTGTATTGGCGCCGATGGAAATGGCATAGCTGCCGTTTGCAGTCACAGCGTTGTACAAGAAGGACGCAGAATCGCTTAGACTGCCGCGGCTCATATAGTAATAATTGGAGGAGAAGAAAAGACCTTCTTTAATGCAGTTTCTGACAGCGCAGTGGGATATTTCAACCGCAGACGCGCCGACATTGATACCCGCAATAGCGTATTCGACCACGCAATAGGTGAGTGACGTTTGACTGGAGGCAAAAGCTCCAATCCTGATGCCTCCTGAAGTTTCCGAACTTGATGTTTCTTCATATCCCCAGTGGCTGCTTGCCGAGTCTTTGGTGAACCTGATCGAGTCGGCTGCAGTACCATGGGCAATGAGCGTACCGCGGCGATAATAATCATAACCCACGTCAATACTTGCGCGCTGGCCGAAGGTGAATGTTGTGCCCTTGCCTATGGTTAATATCGCGTTCCCGCTGTCCGACCCAACATAGATGGTCACGCCGGGATCAACGATCACTAAGGAACTATCACCTATGGCTAAAAACGCTTTTAAATACAAATCGCAAGTGATATGATACGTTCCTTTTGCGGCCCACGTAGTGTCAGAGGAAATTGTTATGCTGGGCCTTGGTTGATCGTTTTCCTTTACCGGTGACGAACAGTCACCAACGATTGCAATAACAATAAATACAACATACGGAAGAATACGCTTCATCGTGTCTCCTCTGTTTTATCTCCAATGATCATATTCTCTTGTGGGCTTTGATTATGATTGCTGTTTTCCTACTCTTGTTAATATGCTCTCCGCAATTCCACAAAGCAAGGGAAAGATGTGTGGCAGGCAATAGGCACAAGGCAACGGACACGAGTGTAATTTCAGGAAGGCGGCATAGCGGATGTACGTCTTCAAAAGGTTTGGGACAAAAGTTCGTTTAAGTTAAGAGATGGATCTTCCAATTGAAACCCCCTATCTTTTCTTCGCCTTTTTCTTTCCCACTGTATTAATAAGTATCAATAATCCTATATGTCTGTGAAACGGAAAGCCCGAATTTCTTCGCGAGAGCCGTCCCTACAGTCCCTTTTTATAAAGAGCAACGATTTTTGGGTTTCTCTCGGGATTATCAGCATAGGTTGATTCAATACCGTATTTCTTATGTTGTCGGCAAAATATATCACAAATAACCCTTTGTCAAGCACTTTGTTGAATTTTTAGAGGTGCCCTTATGTCTAATTTAGTGATTTGCTTTTAACGATACTCAATGGCATAATAAAAGGGCTCTATCCGGGCCCTTTTTTTACAGGTTTTTCCGTACGTATTCTGCGGGCATACCACTATGGGTTTATCGTCAGAAAAGCAGGAGCGTTCAATCCCCTCACTCGATCGCTGTCCCGTAACGGGCCTCTTGATGAGGCATGATCCACGATGGGTGGTCACGGATGCCGGGTCGAAATCATACCGTGCGGAATTCTCCGTCATCGGACAAAACATTGTGCATGCGCATATTGATGGTTTCACCACCCTCGATATCGCAAAACAATACCTTGACACGCTCGAATCGCTGTGCGACGAAATCGGCCGGCCGGTTTACCTGCTCGAAGACTATTCTCTCCACAAAGGGACCACCGGGGAGGCCAGAAACTACTATGTCAAGCGCCAGCGGCAGAACCGCCGTCTTGCGGGGGTGATCTTTTTCGGCGCTTCCCCGTTTTTCAGCGCCGTGATCAGGGTAGGACGGCTTTTCGCCCGCGTTCCCTTCTCCGTCGAACTGGAACCCGATTACGCCGCAGCCGTAAAAACAGCTGTCGCCCTGCAGGAGGAAAAAAAACCTTCGGCGGCGCCGGTCGCCACCCCGGGAGCAGATAAAACATTCGAAGGGAAGCTTGGAAACGGGGCATTTTCCATGACCTACAAGCTTTTGCCAGGCAATATTATCTTCAGTAAATATTGTGGGGTCCTCAGAACAGCCGATGATGTCACGGAATTCAGGGACATCTATCTGCGCGTTCTCAGAGAATGGATCGTTCCGGCAGACAAAGGATTTTTCCGGCTTTTAGACTGGACGGATTTCCGTTACGTCTCATGGAAAATGAGATCCCTGTATTTCCGGTACTTCAAGGAGCTGCAGCGGGAGTATCCTTGTCAAATGGCGGTACACTACGGCATGTCGCCCTTTACCCGTGCGGTCTATATGATCAACAAGCACCTTTTGTCATCAATGCCCAGCATGACCGCCTCGGATTTCGATGACGGGATCTCAAAAATACGCGCGTTTGCGGCCTCACACGCCTTGTTCCCGGCAAAAGATATTGACAATGAAGATGTTCGTTTCAAGAAGGCTGATTTTGATAAGCAGATCCGCGATCTCATCGATTTTATGGGCACCATCAACTGGGAACAGAGCGGTATGGATATCGATGCACAAACCTGTGATACCAGGGGTCCGTTCAAGCCTTTTTATGAGGCGCTGATGGTGCTGAAGCAGGACTACGACGAGATCATGCGGGAAAAGCACTCTTCCGAAACCCAGCAGCGTGAGCTGGAGGAAAAACTCCGCCATTCGGAAAAGATCCAGGCCATAGGCCAGCTTGCCGGCGGCATTGCCCACGATTTCAACAACCAGCTCGCCGCCATTATGGGTTTCGCCGAACTCCAGAAGTGCAAAGCTTCGAGCGTCGCGGATGTCATGATGTATGCGGATAATATTCTGCAAACATCACGGCGGGCCGCAGGTCTGACCGCGCAACTGCTGGCGTTTGCGCGAAAAGGCAAATACCTGCCAATGGACGTTGATGTGCACCAGGTCATCGATGAAGTTGTGGTCATACTCGAACACAGCATCGATAAAAAGGTCGTCATCAGGAAGGAACTCGCCGCTTCACCGTCCGTCATTACCGGGGACCCGGGCCAGCTCCAGAACGCGCTCCTGAATATTGCGATCAATGCAAGGGACGCCATGCCGCAGGGCGGTACTATTAATTTTATCACCGGAACGATCTCTCTAACGGAACAGGATTGCGGTAATCCGGCTTTTGACCTTGTAAAGGGCGACTATGTTCAACTTTGCGTCAGCGACACGGGCCACGGAATGACACCGGAAGTTTTGAAGCACCTTTTTGAGCCGTTTTTTACAACCAAAGAACCAGGCAAGGGCACGGGTATGGGTCTTGCCGCCGTATACGGCACGGTCAAGAACCACAAGGGGGCGATCAAAGTTCGCTCCAAACAGGGGCTCGGCACCACCATAGAACTCCTGTTTCCCTGCACGCTGCCGAAAGAGAAAATTCGCACCTTCGGCGACGGTGCCGTAAAGGAAGAGCAGAAAACCGCGTCCCGATCGTACCGGATCCTGCTTGTTGAAGATGAACCAACCATCCGCATGACGGTTTCTAAAATGCTGACCCATCTGGGCCATTCCACGACCGCGCAAAACAATGGAAAAGATGCCGTTGAATACTACGCAAAATCATGGCGCGAGATAGACCTCATTGTTCTCGATCTGATAATGCCGGTAATAAGCGGCCCCGAAGCATTCCGCCTGCTCCGGAAAATAAATCCCGAGGCCAGGGTCCTGATTGCCTCAGGTTACGGCATCGATGGCGATGCGGAGATGCTCATTGCGGCCGGCGCAAAAGGCTTTCTGCAGAAGCCGTTCGATGTCGCGGAATTGTCAAAAATGGTCCTGCGGGCGGCGACCTCATAACGGAATGCTTCACAATGTAAAGTTTTACCCGGTCGATCCTTTTCTTAAAAAGAAAATGCGGGCAAAATATTTAGAGCCGATCTTATTTTTGTAATTGGCAACATTATTTTTTCTACAGGTAACTTTCCCACCAAATCTCGATTTAAAAAGGTCATATCTTTGATCAGAAAAATCAATTCAACGCAAAAGATACCTATAATTGCCCTCTCAACAAACACATCAGAAAAACGAAGAGTGCTTTCGGCAGGTGCTTCTGATTTCATAATAATCCCCGTACTATGGAAAAATACCATCCGCTATTTCCGCCTTCCTGAAATGAGGTCACGAATGAATACGGCCAATTGGGGATTATCCTCAAGGGCAGATCGGTTTGCTGG
>CAISVC010000054.1 GCA_903888815.1 uncultured Fibrobacterota bacterium | reverse complement strand
TCGGAAAAAATCCGCTGTTCCGCGAATTGAATAATGGCGCTGCCGATACCTTTATCGCGGAATTCCGGCGCCACGCAGATCGCCTTGATATAGCCGGAAAACGCTCCCTGCATGCTGATAACCAGGAATCCTGCAAACCGGTTGTCAACGGATACGAGAAATTTTTCGAGAGAGGCGTCCGCAAAGAGACGGCGGCATTCGTCAGGGCCCCGCTTGAGGGTTATCCATGGCTCCAGTCCGGCCATGAGCAGGGCGCATGCTTCAGCTTCTCCGGCTGAAGCCAGTGGTCTGATTTCAAGGCGCATGGTGATCTCCCACCAGGATATTCATCGCCTTTTCGATGGTCATGACAGGCAGCTCCTGATCCTTGAGATAACGCATGAATCCGCTGAAAACCGACTCCTTACACCAATACGCGGGAAAGGAGAGAACCGAATCCGGAAGCACGGCATGGAATCCGATGATAACGAGCGGCGCGCCGAGGCTCCGGGCGCGTTCGACACGCGCAACGAGGTCGTCAACGGAATGGCCGCCCTTGACGGCGAAATACCCGAGTTCCTTCCGGTTGATGCCGTCAGTATAGAGTAAATCATGCGCCGTCCTGATGTTTAAAAACCATCTTGACGCGATCGTTTCGTCTTCCGCGGTGTAATTGCCTCCAGGGTAGGCAAAGGTTGTGTGGTGAAGATTGTTTTTCAACAAGAAATCGTAGCTTGCCTTTACCTGGTATTCGACTGAATCAAGAGGCAGCGCCGAAAGCGCGGCATGCGTGAAAGCGTGTCCGGCGGTCTCCCATCCTTTAGCCTCCATTTCTTTCAGCTCGTCAAGGGTCACCATTCCCGGGCTGCCGACAAACGTTACAGGAACAAAATGGGTTGCGGCCCAGGTCGTGTCCGTCGATTGCATGCAGGGAAAGGCGAAGGAATGAATGGACTCAAAGCAGTCGTCGAAATTGATGCAGACGATCGGCTCTTCATAACGGTGGACGTTATCGGCGGGCGGCAGGCACGCCAGGAATGCGGCCGCGGCGATGGGTGCTACAGTGAAACGCATATGTTTCCCGTCACCTGAAAGAGCGGCGACGATCGTCCGGTCCGGCTGCTGCGGATGCCGATTGACAGCTGCGTAGGTTCGGGCGCCGGAGCGACGAACAGGCGCAGTTCGGGCGTCCATGATGTTACATGATCGTTCTGCGTCCATTCTATGCCGCCCCCGGCTCCGGACCACGGGAGAAACCGCCAGCGGGCGTCGATGCCTATGAAGCTTTCCGAATGTTCATACCATTTTTTAAAGTACCGGTACATGCCGAGCATATCGACGGTACAATCCGGTGACGGCATAATACGCGTTTCAATAAAACCGTCAACGCGGTTTCCTGTGGTTAATCTTGTTTTCGACGTCGCCGAGTAGCCGAATCCGTGAAGGTACTTTATTGCGCAGTGGATTTTGAACGGTTCCCTGCCGGCGGAAGATTCAAGGCCGATGGTGAGGTTGTTGTCCTGATCGTCGACTGAATAGGTCTGGAAGCCGGCCAGCACACCGGCGCTGAATGGTCCGGATTCGATGCCTGAGTACCCATGCACGGAGCCGCTTTCCCGGTTGTTCATGAGCGCCGCTGCCTCAACGGTGAATCGGCCGGGATGGGATGACGCGCTGCACCCGAAGCCGTAAGCGTCCCATATGATCGGCTGTTCGAAAAGCGGGTTCACCGACGTATAGGTTTTGTAGTACCGGTTACAACCGTAGCGGCAGGTCAGAAATCCGCCGCTCAGTTGGCCGGAACCGTCTTTCCAGGACAGGGAGCCGGTTTCGAGGAACGGGACCGGCAGGCTGCGGTACCCGCGCACCCCGATTGTTGCGGTCAATTGCCGATTTATATCATAAGTAAAGACGGCGCGCAGGAATCCGTTTTCCGTCCCCTTGGTGCCTGACGGCCGCTGCCAGGTCGCGGCCGCATCGCCGACCAGAAAAAGGGAAAGCGAGTCATCCGGAGAGAGTCCGGCAGCCATGGCCGGAAAGGATAGGGCAATGAGCATGAAAAATACTGCTGCAAGGTACCGCATCATCGGATCAAAATAAATCATTTGATGCCCCCGGCGCGCGGGTGCCCGGAAGGACTGTTTCGGTTCACGAGAAAATAAACAGTTTTTACCTTTTGTCTGAAAAAGCATATAATAAAGTGTTACATTAAAGTGTTACATTATAGTATAATTGCAGTATGGGATATCTGCTCTTTCCAGGGGAGAAATCCATAAAAAACGGTAAAAGAATCTTTGCCTGCGCAATGATCGCGGTGCTTGCGGCAGTTGCGCTTGCCCACGCGGACTGGGTGACGACCACCGTACCCGTGGGAACCGCTCCCGAAGCCGCGGCCGTGAACCCGGTGACCAACAAGATTTACGTGGCGAACCAGAACAGCAACAACGTGACCGTGATCGACGGGGCCACGAACGGTACGACCACCGTGGCCGCAGGGACCTATCCCGAAGCCGTGGCCGTGAACCCGGTAACCAATAAAATCTACGTAGCGAACGGCAACAGCGCCAACGTAACCGTGATCGACGGCGCCACGAACGAAACGACCACCGTG
>CAISVC010000053.1 GCA_903888815.1 uncultured Fibrobacterota bacterium | reverse complement strand
CGCGATGCCGACCACCACCCTGACGCCGGTGTTGGCGCCGTTTATTATTGCCACAAACAGGTTTGGCTCCCGTTCATAGTGCGGATGGATCGAAACGCCGAGCGTTTTCGGTACTTGCGTTTCCGGAAACATGACTTTCGACATACAAATCGCCGCCGGAATCGATAAAACCGATGCGGAAACCAGGTGCCCGGCAATAGTGGGAAACTGCGCATGGAGCATGAAAACGTAGAGCGCCAGGACGTTCGACGCCACGCTCGCCATTCCGGCGGTAAGCAGCGTGCAGAGCTCCGACCGGGTCATTTCCGCCAGGTACGGCCGTATGGTAAACGCCGACTCGACGCCAACGAACATGCTCCCGGAGGCGCAGAACGCTTCGGCGCCGGAAATCCTCATGAGCCTCGTAAAAACGGCCGCAAACGCCCCGATGAGGAGCGGCATGATCTTCCAATAGTAAAGCATCGACATGACCGCCGAAAAGAAGATGATCGCCGGCAGCGACTGGAACGCGAGAATAAACCCCGGGGAGCCGGCGGTTCCGGGCGGCAGCGCAAGCGGGCCGAAGAGAAATTTCATGCCAGCGGCCGACGCGTCGACCACTTTTACCACCGCATCATTTACAAAGAGCAATATGTGCGTTCCGGCCGGCACCTTGAACACGAAAAGCCCGAACAGAAGCTGCAGCCCGATCCCCCACCCCACGGCGCGCCAGTTCATGACCTTGCGGTTGTTCGAAAACAGCCAGCCGGTAAAAATCAGCACGAAAATCCCGATAAAACTTGCGACATTGTATATGGTCATAGGTTCAACCGGTCAATCCGGCGGGATATGCTCTTTTCAAACCCGATCGGCACGCGATGGCGCTGCGGTAATCGTGCTACTTCCTTTTGACCACCCGGTCCACGATGCCGTAGTCCCTGGCTTCTTCCGCAGACATGAAATAGTCGCGGTCAGTGTCTTCAGCGATCTTTTCCATGGTCTGTCCGGTGTGCCGGGCAAGGATTTCGTTCAGATTGTCGCGCACATGCAGCATCTCCTCGGCCTGGATCTGGAGATCCGACGCCGGCCCGAACATGTTTCCCGATATAAGGGGCTGATGGATGAGCACGCGGGCATGCTCCCATGCCTCGCGTTTGCCCTTGGATCCTGCGCAGAGGATGAGCGCTCCCATGCTTGCCGCCTGGCCCATGCATGTGACCGCGAAGTCCGACTTGGCGTGCTGCATGGCATCGTAAATGGCGAGTCCGGCGGAGATGACGCCGCCCGGACTGTTGATATAGAGCGTAATGTCGTCGCTCGACTGTCCGTCAAAAAAGAGTATCCGTTTTACAATGGCCTCCGCGGTCTCGTCGTTGATCTCGCCCCAGAGGAAGATCTCACGGCGCTTCAGGAACTGCTCCTCCATTTCGGAGCCTGTCATAAGCCGTTTCAGGCTCTTTTCAAAACCTTCGGTCGGTTCTTTCCCCATGGTTCCTCCTGTGACGGAAAATATAAACCTGTCCACAAAACAAAAAATAATTATTGTATAGCCACTTCCGCTGTTCCGTCCGGCCGGTCCTTGACTGTTGCGCCAAGCTGCGTCAGTTCTGTCCGGAACCTGTCGGCCGCTCCCCAGTCTTTTACCGCGCGTGCACGCTGGCGCTGCCGCACTTTTTCCACGATCTCCCGTTTTTGCGCGTCGGTGAGCGGACGGCCCGAAGTGAGCCTTATCGCCGCGTCCTTTTCTCCGGCAAACGATTCGGCCGGTTCTTCCTCCGGGACCTGCAGCAGATCGAGGCCGAGGATATCGTCGGCACGGGCCGCCGCTGCGCGGCGTTCAGCCGGACTGATTTTCTCGTTGCGGACAATGTCCCACAGGGCAGCCATGGCCTGCGGCATATTGAGGTCGTCGCACACCGCCGCGTAAAAATCCTTGAGCAGATTTTCGGCATTACCCGGGTCTGCCGGCTCCGATGGTGCCTTCGCACCCGCGACCAGGTCCCTGCGCAGGTTGACAAGGCTCTGCGCCGCTCCCGCAAGCCCTTCCCAGCTGAAGGCAAGCGGACTCCGGTAATGGGCGGAAAAGCAGAAAAGCCGGTAGGCAAGCGGCGGGATCCTTCGGCTTTTCAGCGAATCGAGCGTCACGAAATTCCCGCCTGACTTGGCCATCTTTCCTTTGTCAATGACCAGGAATTCACCGTGCAGCCAGTACCGCACAAACGGTTTCCCCGTCGCGCCTTCCGCCTGCGCGATCTCGTTCGTATGGTGCACCCTGATGTGGTCGGTGCCGCCGCAGTGGATTTCGATCGGCTGCGGCAGATAGGCAAGCGCCATTGCGCTGCATTCGATGTGCCACCCCGGGAACCCGGCGCCCCACGGGCTTTCCCACTCCATCTGGCGTTTGACCCCGGGGGGTGAAAATTTCCATAGCGCGAAATCGGTCGGCGACCGCTTGTCTCCCATGTCAACACGCTCCCCGGCCCTGATCGAGGCCGGATCGAGCCGGGCAAAATCAGGATACGCGGTGAACTTTGCGGTGTCGAAGTAGATGCCGTCACCGGTCCGGTAAGTAACGCCTTTGCGCTCAAGCTCCTGCACCATGGCGATCATCTGAGGGATGTGATCAGTCGCCCTGGGGAAGAGGTCGGGGTTCTGAATGTTAAGATCCCGGATATTTTCCATGAATTTCTGCGTATAGCAGGCGGCGATGTCCCATACGCTCTTGCCTTCGCGTTTGGCGCCTTTCTCCATCTTGTCTTCGCCGGTATCAGCGTCGGAGACGAGGTGCCCCACATCGGTAATGTTGACAATATGTTTCAGCGTATACCCGAGCGACAACAGCGTGCGCCTGAGAACGTCCTCGAAAATATAGGTGCGCAGATTCCCGATGTGGGCGAAATTATATACCGTGGGCCCGCAGCAGTACATCCCCACCGTATCGTGCAGAGGGGCAAAAGGTTCTTTGGTCCGACTTGCAGTATTATAAATATAAAAATCTTTTTTCATACTTTTTGGGAATTATTCTTATGTTCCGCGTCGTGCCCTCAAATCATAAATAATATTTTTCTTTTGCTAAAGGCACCCGTTTGGGTGTGGGGTGCCTCCCTGCCGAAGCCTCGGCGCAGGCAGGGGCACCGATAGCACAGGTTTGTATACTTCAGTGTACCCCCACCCTCAAGCTTCAGTAGCGTTGAAATCAAAAATAAATTTACACATTATCCTTTAAACGGAACGATACTTGTGGGTGCGGGTAAACGGATGCTCAAAGCTTCACAGACACCGCCCACCCGCTACCCCGAAAAAAGCCTTTAGCCAATGAAAAATTATTATTTGACTTTAGAGCTTGTCCATAAATAAGCCTTTTGGCTTCGGTCGGCTGCAAAGGCCGATAATTTCGTCGCGCTGCATCGCCGTATCGCTGAGGATACGGCTGCTTCGCGCTCCTGACTCTCGGCCTTTTCGCTCGTCCTCCGGCCTAAAATTTTATTATGGACAAGCTCTTAATATTCCATCACTACTTTTCCGCTGCCCTTGATGATCTTCCCGATCCGCCGCGGTTCAAAGGCCGCGATCTCCTGCGCCTTGAGCACGGCATCAGCCTGTTCCGGGTCAACCACTAAAACCATGCCGATGCCCATGTTGAAGGTATGGTACATTTCATCAATCTCGACATTGCCTGCCTGCTGCAGAAACTTGTAGATCGGGTCAGGCGTCCAGGTTCTGGTGTTGATCGCCGCATCGCACCCCGGCGGCATGATACGGTCCACATTGTCCTGGAAACCGCCGCCCGTGATATGCGCGCAGCCTTTAATCATGCCCCTGTCCATGAGACTCCGCACCGGGCTGTAGGCGCGGTGCGGCACAAGCAGCACCTGGCCGAAGCTCTTGCCTGCCGGCTCAAACAGGTCGCCGTACTTTTTGCCCGCCGCCTCTCTGACTATTTTACGGGCCAGGCTGTACCCGTTGGTATGCAGCCCGCTCGACCTGAGCCCGATCGCCATATCGCCCGGAACGATTGATTGACCGTCGACGATTTTGCTCTTGTCAACAACTCCCACAATGCAGCCCACCAGATCGTATTCGCCGCTGTTGTATACGGCCGGCATTTCGGCGGTCTCGCCGCCGATGAGAACGCAGCCACCGGCCCGGCATGCACGCGCAAGCCCTTCGAGGAGTGCCTCGGCAACCGACGGGATCAGCTTATTGATGCCGATGTAATCAAGGAAAAAGAGCGGCCGCGCTCCGAGCACCAGGATGTCATTGATGCAGTGATTGACGATGTCCTCGCCCACGGTGTTGTGGACGCCGGTCTCGAACGCGATCTTGACCTTGGTTCCCACGCTGTCGGTTGAGGACACGAGTACGGGTTCGGCCATTTTCTTAAGCGAAGCGACGGAAAACATG
>CAISVC010000052.1 GCA_903888815.1 uncultured Fibrobacterota bacterium | reverse complement strand
TTCCGGATCGCCGGTGATCACCGCATCCTTTGCCGAAAGTTCCTGAACGATGGAAATGTTTGTTTCCACGCTCGATTCGAGAAGTTTCACTGTATCGGCGATGAGTTCGTGGATGTCAAAGGAAACACCCTGCATCCTTGAGGTACGTGCAAACGTCAGAAGGTGCTGGATGAGCTTGGCGGACCGGTCGACCGCCGAGGCGATGATGTCGGCATACTTCCGAAGCCGCTCTTCGTCGCCCCCTCCCGTTTTTTTAATCAGCTCGACGTAGCCTGAAATCAGGCCAAGGCTGTTGTTCAGATCATGGGCGATCCCGTTGGCGAGCTGGCCCAGCGATTCCATCTTGTACACGGCGCGGAGCTGCTGCTCAAGCGCCTGTTTTTTTTCCTCGGCTTTCCTGCGGGAAGAAATGTCGCGCAGAAAAATGGATAAAGTGCCCGCCCCGCTGCCGGCAGCTGCAAAGGTGGCTTCCGCGGTTACCGGGGCGGCATTTTTCCGCAGTATGCTTACTTCGAACGTCGTCTTATGCTTCGCGTCCGCCGCCTTTCCGATCCGTTGTCTGACGGCATCCCGCATTTCCGGTGCGATAAAACCAAGGAGCGATCTGCCGCGGAGTTTTTTTCCGGAGCTGCAGCCGAACATGGCGCCGGCACGCTGATTGCAGAATGTGATGGAGCAGTTTTTATCAATAAGGAGGATCGCGTCGGAAGCGGTCTCGACAAGGTCGCGGTACACGGAATCGCTTTTTTTCCTCATGATGTTTCCGCCCGTTTCCTCGTCGCGGCATGGTTTGACTTCGTCATTGGCCGTAATTCCCGCCGCTGTGGTTCATGGAAATCATCCGGCCCGTATTGGCTTGGCGCACCTGTTATTAAATCTACGCAAAATTTCAGCCGCGTGTCAATTGGAATCGGACAGGGGCAGGTACTTATAAGGCCTTTAGGTGCCGTGCCCCTGCAAATCATTTTTGAACCTTTGAAAAACAGGTGGGCGATCATATTTTCAAGACTCAATCGAGGATTAAACAGGGGAACAGCTATGGAAGAAATGGCATCAGCAAAACCGCAGGCTGAAGAACCGGCAAAAAGCACGGCCGGACATGAAGGGCACCGCAAACGGCTGCTCGACCGGTTTGCGGAGAACGGCCTGGGCGCGCTCCACCTGCACGAGATCGTGGAGCTGATATTGACCTTTACCATCCAGCGGCGCGATACCAAGCCGCTCGCACGGGAACTCGTGCGCCGCTACCGGAGTCTGAGCGCTCTGCTCAATACGGATACCGGCGAGCTTGTCACGGTTCCCGGCATGGGGAAGCGGTCCGCAGCGCACTTTCTCCTCATACGCGAGATCATGGCATACTGCCTGAAAGAAAAGTACGAACGGAAATCGCTCATCACCCACCGGCACGATGTGGAGGAGTACCTCCGTTTTCACTTCGGAGGGCGCCGGGACGAATATGTCGCCGCGCTTTTCCTGGGCAACCGCAATCAGGTGCTCGAGACCGGGATCATCGCGGAAGGCACGGTCAACCAGTGCGCGGTGTATCCCCGCATGATCGTTGAAAAGGCCCTGCGGTACGGCGCCGCGTCGATCATCATCGCGCACAACCATCCGGGAGGCGGGCTCAAGCCTTCGGAAGCGGACTGGACCCTGACCGAAAGGATTTTTATGATCTGCAAACTGCTCGACATCCCGCTGCTCGACCACCTCATCATTTCGCAGCAGCAGGTGGTGAGCCTCAAGGAACTGCCGCGCTGGCCCGCAGGGGCGGGGAAATGACAGCTTCCTCGCTGGTTTTTAAATTGATGATATACTATTTTTGCATTTCAATATAGAGTAATCATTTACCGGCAGGAGGCTGCTTCTTGAAATTCAACCCGAAACTTTCCTGGGAATTCCTCTCGGCCGACGAGATCGCCGCAAAAACGCTCCGCGCGCTGCGCAATCATATCAAGCATGTCAAGGAGGTGTCTCCCTACTATAAGGAGGCGCTCTGGGACATCGCTGCTGACGACATAAAAAGCATGGATGATTTCAACCGCCTTCCGTTTACCGGCAGGATCTCGCTGGCGGAACATCCCGCGAAATTCATCACGGTCGAGCCGCATTCGGTCGTTGAAACCGTTGCGACCGGCGGCGCCACCGGAAAACCGATTCTCTGCCCTCTGACCGCCAACGACCTCGAGCGTCTTGCGTTCAGCCAGGCGCTTTCGTTTCGCAGCACGGGTATTTCGGCTGAGGACCGGGCGCTGCTCTTGCTGGCAATGGACCGATGGTCGCTTGCCGGCATGGGCTATTACCGGGGGCTTCTGCTTATCGGTGCCAATACCGGCCGTGCCGGCGTGGCGGCACACGATCTCTGCAGGCAGTATTGTGAATCGTTCAAACCGACCGTGCTGGTCGGCGCACCGTCTTTCTTCCGGCGATTGTCAGTTGATTTAGGCAAAGCCGGGTTTGATTTCAAGGAGAGCGGGATAAAAAGAATCATCTGTGCCGGGGAGAGCCTTAAAAATCAGAACATGGAAATGAACGCCCTGGGGAAGAGGCTCCAGGAGACGTGGGGGGCAAAGGTCTTTGTCACCTATACAATCACCGAGCTTGCGGATTCCTTCTGCGAGTGCGTCGAGCAGAAGGGCGGTCATACGCATCCCGAACTCGTATACCCGGAGATCGTGGACGAGAACGGCCGCCTGCTTCCTGACGGTACCCCCGGCGAACTCGTGGCGACTTCGTTCGGCGTTGAAGGCCTGCCGCTCGTCCGGTACCGCACCGGCGATATCACCTTCAAGGTGCCGGGCGATGCATGCGCCTGCGGCCGCAATTCGGTCCGCATCGGGCCCATCCTGGGCCGCACGAGCGAACTTATCAGGACCAGGGGCGCGTCGGTGTATCCGCTGACCATTATGAACGCTCTTGACGAAATGGACGAAATCAGCGATTATGTCATTATCCTTGAAAATGATGATGCGCACACCGATCGCGTAAGCATCCATGTCGCCGCTAAGCCGGCACTGGTTGAAAAAATAGCGAACCACGTGCGTACCGCGGCACGTATCAGTTTTCCCATTCTCATCTCAAACATATCAACCATTCAGTCGATGCGGGGTAATTGGCGCAAGCAAGTCAGGATTGTCGATTGGCGGCAACAGACCCCGAGACGGTAACAAGCACTTTTTTTGCAAAGAAAGGCGATGCGCAGGCAATGAAACGTGGAGCGCGCGGGTTATGGAATAAAATAAAAACGGCTGTAGCGAACGAACTTCATGCCAACACGTCGCCGCTCCGCGCCTCACTCTCGCTCGGCCTCGGGATACTCATCGGTTTTTCGCCGTTTTACGGGGTGCATACCATTATTGTGCTGCCGCTCGCGTTTTTATTCAGACTCAACCGGCCCCTCGCTTTGCTTGCCGCAAGTACCACTATTCTTCCCTTTGTTCCATTCTGGCTCGCCGCCGGTATTTTTACGGGGAAGCTGGTCGTACCCGTGGAAACAGCGAGCCGCATTATCGATCATGTGAGAAATGCGCTGCCGTGGGATCAGTTCGACCGGATAGTCGCTTCTCTGGTGAGGATCTCCAAGCATTATCTTCCTGCCGCCGTATTCGATAAAATCGAGGACGAGGCGGGTCACGGCATCCTCGACGGATTCGTCCAGTGGGCGATCGGGAGTTCCGTGCTTGCGGTCGTCGGTGCAGTCCTTACCTTTGCCGTCAGCTATTATATCCTCCTCCGCAGGGAAGCGGCGCGTCAGAAGAAAACAGGCGCGAAGACGGAATGACCTCTTTAATCGGAATATTCATCACCTCTTTTATCGTCGCGCTGTCGGGCGCGCTCATGCCGGGGCCGCTTCTGACCACGACCGTGGGCGAAAGCTCGAGGTACGGCCCGCGTGCCGGGCCGCTTCTTATTGCCGGCCATGCAATACTGGAATTTTCGCTGGTCGTGGCGCTGTTCCTCGGCCTTGCACCGTTATTGACAAATAAAAATGTAACCGCGGGAATAAGCCTGGCGGGGAGTGCAATACTTCTCTGGCTGGCCTTCGGCATGTTCCGGACACTTCGCTCCCTGTCGATGGACACTGCCGGCCCGTCAAAACAGGGCGGCGGCCGGCTTATCATGTCCGGAATTCTCGTGAGTCTTTCCAATCCCTACTGGAGCATCTGGTGGGCGACCATCGGGCTTGCCTACATTCTTCAGTCCAGACAGTGGGGTTTTACAGGAGTCGCGGTGTTTTTCACAGGCCATATTCTGGCTGATCTTGCCTGGTATTCGCTGGTTTCCTTTTCGGTCGGCAAGGGCAGGAGGTTTTTTACTGATACGATTTACCGGGGACTTGTGGGATTCTGCGCTTTCTTTCTGGCGGTGTTTGCCGTCTGGTTTTTTTGGGGCGGAATAAAAAAAATGTTTTTTTAATAAAATTTCCACAGCTATGCTGAAAGTTTATTTAAAAAAAGGTCGGGAAAAGCCGATAAAAAACGGCCATCCATGGATTTTTTCCGGCGCCATTCAAAAGGTCGAAGGAGAAGGAAAGGCGGGGGAACCCTGTAAAGTAATCGGGGCTGATGAAACGGTTCTGGGTCATGGCTATTATACTACGCAATCATCCATCGCCGTCAGGATGCTTACCAGAGGGGACGAGCCATTTACCGGAAAAGAGTTGCGGAAAAGGATCAGTCGCGCATGCGGATTACGCTCCTCGATTTGTGCAAATGCAGAGACCGATTCCTGCCGTCTTGTCAACGCGGAAGGTGATTTTCTGCCGGGTCTGATTGTCGACAGATATGCCTGCGGTGTCAGCGTACAAATTGTTACAGCAGGTATGGAACTGATGCGCGAAGAGATCGTTCATGCGTTGACCGATACGTGCTCTCCCGCCTTTATTTTTGAACGTTCCGGCACCGAAGCGCGCGGGCGTGAGGGGCTGGCACCGGCAGAGGGTTTACTGCAAGGGGCGGCGCCGGAGCCGCTTATCATCAAAGAGAACGGTCTGAAAATCGGCGTTGATATCGCCGGCGGCCAGAAAACGGGCTTTTTTTTCGACCAGAGGACGAACAGGATACTGGCGCGGCACTATGCCCCCCGCCGGCGCTGCCTTGACTGTTTTTCCTATAGCGGCGCGTTCAGCCTCAACCTGCTGGCTGGAGGGGCGGCGGCGGTGACTGCAATTGACATTTCGAAGCCTGCCGTCGAGTGGTGCCGACGGAATATCGCGCTTAACGGGTTCGATGCTTCACGCACCGATTGCATATGCGGCGACGTGTTTGACTGCCTGCGCACCATCGACAGGCGCTACGATCTGATCGTTCTTGACCCGCCGAAATTCGCAAAGCATCCATCCGAAGTTCCAAAGGCCTCGCGCGGTTACAAAGACATCAATCTCCTTGCCATGAAGAAGATTGTGCCCGGCGGGATCATCATGACTTTTTCCTGCTCCAATGCCGTTGACCCGCGGCTTTTCCGGCAGATTGTTTTCGCCGCCGCTGCCGACAGCGGGAAAGACGTGCAGCTGCTGCACGTTCTTTCCGCGGGGCCGGATCATCCGGTCAACCTCGCGCATCCCGAAGGAGAGTATCTGAAGGGGCTGGTGCTGAGGGTTTACTAGTTAAAACACATTTTCATTCTTCAATGATAATGACGTATC
>CAISVC010000051.1 GCA_903888815.1 uncultured Fibrobacterota bacterium | reverse complement strand
TCAGTGATAGTCTCCACTTCCAGAACAGATAAGCGTCGGATGAATTGCGCGGTTTCCAGCGCAAAACTGTTGACCAGATACACGAAACACGCGCCCAGTAAAAAAACTAACGGTACAAGACAGTGGCCGATGCCGTGTTGACCCCCGAAACGCTGGTTCCAGTTGATAACGGTGTAGCCGAGGTATCCGGCGATGGAAACAATAATGAGCGCCCTCATGATATACCAGTTGCGTTTAATGCGTCCCCTGGGCAGCTGGGCGATCAGATGATGGGCGGGCACAAGCGAAGCAAGCAGGATGCACACGCCGATGATGATCAGTCCGTTCAGGAGGAGATTCATTGTATAACCTCTGGTTAATCCGGGTCGGCAGTCAGGTTACCTGCTGAACAGCGACGGCAATGAACGTTTGACCGCGTCCCAGTCGATGACGAATTTTTCTTCTGAAGCGGCCTTGAATTCTTTTCCCGCCTCTTTTGCCTTCCTGACCCTTTCGTGCACGTCAGGATGGGTATTGAAATATGCGATGACCGAAGTCTTTTCCGAGAGCGTGTCCGGCGCGAGTTTTTCCATAAGGTCCGCGAAACAGACCGGATTGATGTGCGCATCAGACAGCAGGCGCAGCGCGTACTCGTCCGCAGCGGATTCCTGTTCGCGCGTGTATTGTATGTCGAGGAATTGCTTGACCATGGTCTCGACCATGGGCGGCGCTTTCCCGCCGTTGACCATGGAGAGCACGGTGGAGATGCCGAGCTCTTTTGCCAGTTGTTTGAGGGGGTCGCGATGCACCACATGGCCGATCTCGTGGGCGAGCACGGACGCGAGCTCTTCCGGCGATGACGTCAGCCTGATGAGTGGTGTAAAAACGACGATGAGTCCGCCCGGAAAGGTGACGGCGTTTACCACGTCAGATTCAATGACAATGATTTCGATATGATAGGTGGTATCGGTTACATGCGCAAGCAGGCGTGCGCGTATGGCGTCGATTGCGGCAACGACAGTTCGGTCCTTTATCACCCGCGAATCGTTTTCAATGTACCTTTTAATGCCGTCCTTGAGCCGGATCTCCCAGCTCACCGGGACATTGTCAATGCCTTTGCGGACTCTTTGCATCGGTTTCCGGATCGGCCCCATGATGGCGTATGAAACGCCGATGGTCACAATGACCAGAACGGCCATCAGGAAAAGTTCCTCCGCAAGTGTTTTAGGCCGTTTCAAAATCCCTCCGGCGGAAGATTCCGGTCTTCCTCGATGCGCCTCTGGCGGCTTGACGGATTATAATATTTGGCAAAGGCAAGGCGGCCGAAAACCCAGAAGTAATAGAATTTACCCTTGCGCGCCTTTGCACAGGCAATGATTGAAAAAACCATGTAGAGCACGTTCCAGATGCCGGCAAACACGACAAACGCGCCGAAATGGTAAAGATGGCGGTGATACTCCATGAACACCACCGCGAAGCCGTAAATGACGGCGACGGCATTGATGATTGATATGGGAATGTGCGTGAGAAGCGCCTGGTACGAATGGTATGCCGTGAACTTCGATGATTTCTTGTTGACATAGAAATAGACAATCGACGCGATGAGGCCGATCATTGGCAATGGAAATCCGGCTCCCCACGCCGCGAACATCATCAGGTAGGCGCCCATGGCGTCTTCTTTTTCCCGTTCCGTAAGCTCCTGCGGCTGCGGCAGGAGTATGGCCGCCTGATTGCTCTGCTGCTCCAGTAGTTCCACCGCAGTCCCCGCCTACGGCTTTCCGGAAAAAGGAGGATACTGGTCGGTGAATAATCCCATGTAAAGCTGCACGCGCGTCATCCACCGCAAGCTGCCCACGTTGAATTCGTGCCATCCGGCCGGATACGATCCTGTAAAAAGAACCACCCACCAGGCCAGAAACACAAGGAACGAGGTCGCAATAAACCGGAAAAAGAGGCAGAACAAGTGAGGGATCGAACAGTAGAAAATGCCGAACAGCAGCCTGACAATCACCAGGCCCCTGCTCAAACTTTCCGGATATTCAACTTCCAGCGAAACCTTGTCGCTCGTGCCGTTCACCCCGAATGCCGGATACCCGTCGATCAGATTGTGCAGCGAGGCGTACAGGCGCAGGCTCCATCTCATGAACCTGATCTGAAACTCAAACATGCTCTCAGGATAACGGCCGGTAAAAAGGATTGCCCAGAAGGCTATGAATCTGAGTATGGCCGACCAGATACCGACAAAAACCAAAAGGAAACCATGAGGAATGGCAATGTAAATTCCTCCGAATATGGTGCGGAGCAACAGCTCTCCGCGTGAGTACATTTCCTGATGGGTAACATTAAACTGCATGGTTCCTCCTTTATGAAAATGGGTTAACAGTGCTTTATTATAACTTAGGATATATAAATGCGTCAAGCGAAAACGAAAACGCTCCGATCGGCGGATATAAAAGGGAATCAATCACTGTCGATTTTTGATACGAATTCCTGCGCGGTTATTTCGCCGTGAGAAATGAAAGCTCTTTTAATTTTAAACATGATTTTGCCGGGTTTTGTTCTTTTTGTTTTGATTATATGCGGAAGGAGCTTTATAAGCCGGACATACAAGCTCTCTTTTTCTTCGCCATGATTGTTTATCCTGTTCCCGACAAACTGAGCCCAGCCGATTGAACCGACAATGCCGCAGGCGCCGAATCGCTTATCAAGAACCACCTCATGGGCGAAAACCTGCAGCGGCCCGGTATGGCCGTTAAGCACATCATGAAAGGCAATGATGCTTCCGGCCTGCAAATGGCGCGAAAAGCCGAGGAAATCATTCGAGGCGCCCTTATACGTATGATCCCCGTCAATCCATAATAACCGCAACGGCCTGTCCCATTTCCCAGCCAATTCCTGCGAAAACATTTCATAAAAAACAACCTTTGCATCATGCTTTTTCATGTTTGCATAAAATTCATCACGGGTAGTATCCTTATCGGTTTTCGGGTCTGTTGCCGAGGGAAGCGTCAACGGGTCGACGGCATATATGGTTTCATCGCCGGCCAGCTGCACAGCTTTTGAAAGCAGGACAGCGGACCGTCCCTTGAAACTTCCTATTTCCAGTACGACTCCCGGCGATGTCCGGAGTGCGCCCAGCGTGAAAAGAAATTTCATTTCGCGGTTTGTCAGATGCCCGTCAATGGAGGTGACGGCTTGAATGGCCGCATCCAGCGTATCATTGAATTCGGCAGGCAGCTGCATGAATGACTTCCTATATAGTTTTTTTATTGATTTTCGGATAACTTCTCTGCGTCTGCTTTATCTTGAAGGCGTGGAGTCGATGTTTTGTTCTTGATTAAATCGGTTTTATTGATAAAATTTACTTCGGCAGTACCATAGTTGCCTCGGACTCTTTTATTCCAAGCGTCATTAAATTCTACACCTGATATTTCGTTAATAATATCAACCCGAACCGGTTCGATTCCGAAAGTAATAATAGTTCCCTTTGAATAAAATAATTCGGCAGGCAGATCTTTTGTGGTGAATCCGAATTTTTCGAGTGCCTTTTGCAATCGCTGGATATTTATTGCAGAAATATTATAAAAAATATCTATATCTTTTGTAAAACGAGGGTAACCATGGAAGGCAACCGCGTAACCACCAACAATTAAATATTCAATTTTGTGTTCTTCGAGTAATTTTAATAATTCTTCGAAGTCTTGTTGGATATTCATATAAAAATTTGCCTGCTTCCATTCTTAACAATTCAACTTGGTTTAAGCGTTCTTCCGGCGATAATGACCTGTAAAAGTCACGGTCATGATTAGATAACTCATTATGGTTTCGATAGATATAAACCTTTTTATCCATAATCTAAATATATGATGTTTATTAAGATAAGTCAATTATTATTCTACTTGCTAACGAGGCTGTAGGAAAAGTCAAAAAGCCCGAAACAAAGTGGCGAAATTGAGCAAATTCCGCAGCCCATTTGTCAGAGCACATATAAAAGCATTCTTGAAAAAGGGTGCAAGATTGTCTACCATAAAGGGAGAATGCATCATCATGGTAAGGAATTTATTGAAATGTTCCGTATGGTCATGCCTGACTGGGAAAAACGGAAGATCCGGCTTGAAAAGCTCATGAGCAGTGTATAATACATTTTATCTTATGCCGACCTATTGATCACACCAATCCGGACGTGCTGGAATTCGAGACCCATAGGCCTGCAAGAAAACAATAGAATTGTTTTCGGCAGGTAAGGCCTAATGTTGGTACCTACCTGCCGTTCGGCAGGCTTGTCTATTATAGCCTTCAGTTGTACCAGAAAGCGGTCTGAATCAGGACGAATTTGTCGGGCTTTGCGGAAGAATCGTGAATCACCGCAAAGGATAATCTATTTTATCCCTTGCTCCTCAAAGGTCTTCGATAGAAAATGCAGTACCTGAATCTCGAACTGGACCCGTTCCAGCAGGAAGCGTTCGCGGCTGTTGACCAGGGAAAGTCCCTCATCGTGGCCGCGCCGACCGGCTGCGGCAAGACGCTTATCGCCGAGTATGCGGTCGATGTTTCCATGCGGCAGGGCAAACGGGTCATTTACACCGCGCCGATCAAGGCCCTTTCGAACCAGAAATACCGGGATTTCCGCAAACGGTTCGGCAGCGATGCGGTCGGCATCCAGACCGGCGATGTGACCATCAACCCCGATGCCCGTCTGCTTATCATGACCACCGAGATTTTCAGGAACCTCATTCTCGAGGACTCGGAACGGCTGGAAGGAATTTATTACGCCATTTTCGACGAGATCCACTATCTTGACGATCCGGAACGCGGCACGGTGTGGGAAGAGAGCATCATTCTGGCGCCCCATG
>CAISVC010000050.1 GCA_903888815.1 uncultured Fibrobacterota bacterium | reverse complement strand
TGCCGTATCGATGCCGCTTTTGTTTCAAGAACATGCCAGAGGCCGGTATCAAGGGACCCCTTGGTAACCATGTTATAGACTTCAAGCTCTCCGGTATTATTACCGGGACGGTAGCCCCTTCCGTTCTGCTGTTCGATGTCTCGAGGCCTCCACGGCGCATCGACGTGGACTATTGCCTTTAATTTTGTCTGGAAATTCGTTCCCGCGCCCATTGTTTCGGTAGAACCGAAGATTATTCTGCATTTCCCTTCATTGACTGATTGAAATAGTTCCCTTCTCGATTCGCCGGTTTTGCACTGCCGGACATCGCCTATTTCAGAGGGCTTGACCCCAAGCTCGATAAGTTTCTTCTTCATGTCAGCAACGCCGTCAAAAAGACAGGTCCCACCGGCGAAACTCCGTGCGCGATCGAAGAACACTGCGCAGGTGTAATTATCCGCCTGAAAGCGGGTATAAACATCATGGATCCTTCTTACCGCAAGATTCAGCTTTGAATTCTGGTCGTCAGGCAGATTCGGATTTATAAGTCTTAAATCCACCGCGGCCTTGCGGCCGTCGGTCATGATTGCAAGGACATTGTCCGCTCCCGGTCCCGGTCTCTGCCCTTTTAACGAAGCCTCCCGTAATTCCAAATGCTTCTGGTAGGACTGCAGGAGGGGAGTGGCCGGCGCAGCCTCATTGATGATTTTCATGTGCGGGAGATTAACGCCAGGAACAAGGATACCTGATTTTTCGAGCGATTGAGCGGTCTGAATGTCCCAGGATTTTTTAAGGCTGGTGACGAGCTCCGGAACGTTGACGATTTTTGAGAACCGGGTCACCGGCGTATAGCCGGTACCGGTATTATTCATCTCCATCTGGGTAACTGTTTCAGCGTACTGCCTTGCCCATTCATCAAACGCTTCCAGACCGTTTCGTTTAAGCTCGTCAGGCTGCAGAAAACGCTGCATCGTATACGTTTCAACAAGAGTATTTGAAATGGGGGTCCCGGTTGCGAACGTTACCCCGCCGTCATTTTCCTGAACGAAGCGGATTTTCATAAGCATGTCTATTGCCCGTTCGCTGCCCTTCGGGTCCCCGAGGCCCCGGACATTCTGCAACTGTGTGTAATACTCAAGGTTTTTAAATCTGTCGGCTTCGTCTATGTAGAGGTGGTCGATGCCAAGTTTGTCAAAAGGTATAACGCCTTCGTCCCGGTGCGCGTCAGCGAGTTCTTTTACCTTGTTTTTATACTTCTCAAGGGACTTCTGAAGGTCTTTAAAGGACCGCGACCGCTTCTGCGCCGCATCGCACGACGATAAAATGTCATTGTATTCCGCAATCTTTTTATCAAAGAATTTAGTCTGGTATTCAAGAGACATGGGGATCATTTTGAAGGATTCGGAGCGGATAATTATCGCGTCCCAATCGCCGGTGACGATTTTATTGATAAAAGTTCTTCTATTATTCTGGTTCCAATTGTTATCATCCGCAACAAGGAGTTTTGCATTAGGATACGCCACGCGAAAATCAGTGGCCCATTGGCCGATCATGTGATCCGGAATGACGATCATGGGCTTGGAACGCAGGCCCAGGCGACGATGCTCCATCGCGGAAATCGCCATTTCGAGCGTTTTCCCGGCCCCGACCGAATGTGAAAGCATGGTATTCTTTTCCTGCAAGTCCCGCCAGATCGCGTCCGCCTGATGAGGACGCATCGGATAGGGAAAATTGCATCCGTGGAAATAAACTTCCGCCTCCGGATTGGTTATCCGCTCCGGGTGCGTGAATTTTCTGTCCACGCAGGAGTTGTAAACTTCATTATA
>CAISVC010000049.1 GCA_903888815.1 uncultured Fibrobacterota bacterium | reverse complement strand
GAGTCGGGCTGTATCAAATAGGATAAAAGCGATCCGGTATATTTGTTCCACAAACCCGTACCGGTATCCATTGCAAACAGGGTGTTGTTTGTTAATAAATAATTGTTCGTATCACGATTATCGTAAGTATAATAACTCATCCAGTTCCAACCTGTGCCGCTATCAATAGCGGTCATCTTGAATAACACAGAATCTCCCCGAACGGAAACGGAATCGATGGACATGATAAATAAGCCATCCTTTTGTCCCGGACCCGGGGCGAAAGCATCCCACAAAGAATGGTGTTGATATATCCAAGTATTCCCGGACACTATCGGTATTGTGGCGCCGGATGAGGAAAAAATAAAAACATTCCCTATAAGCAATACCAGAACAGCCATAATCTTGTTAAAACCATTCATAATACTATCATGGTGGGTATTATTAAAATGTTTTTACGGGCTATTACTATTAAATATGGATCTGTTTCAGTTATTTTGCATGTTTTTTCTGCAAAATCTTAGGAACACTTATATATGATAAAGCGAGGATCACCGCAGAGTTACGGTATAGCTTCCCTCAGTGCTGCCCAGCATGCTCAACGTCACGCAGAAATAATAGGTGCCGGTCGCGGGGCAGGTCCAGACGATCTTCGCATTCGGAGGGGAGCTGCCGCTGTCGTCGTCGCTGTCGAGGAGCGACTGCCCGTCCGTGGAGAACAGGTCGAGCCACGTATCGAGCGACCCCTGCGTCTCAATCGTATACGTGGTGCCGCTCACCGCACTGAACATGAGCCAGTCTTCATCGTTGATCGTGAGCGTATGGCTCTGCGCCGCACCGCCTTTCGTGATTGATCTGGCAAGGGTGTATACGCTGTCGGGTTCATATATATCGGCAGGGGCCGAGGGGTTTGTTATGGTAAAGTAATCGCTGTAATCGTACACCGTGTCAAGAACCGTGCCGGTGATTTTGATCCGGTACCGGCTGCCGGAAAGCAGCGACGACGGCACAAGCCATAGAAAGAGATCGTTCGTCGTATAGACGTTCGATGAAATCGTCTGGACGAACGACGAGTCGTCATACAGCTCCAGCTTGACATAGCTGCCGGAAAGATCCGGGCCCGAGTGCGACCAGTACATGGTATAGTAGTACCCCGTGGTCCAGTTGGTGCCCGTGGCCGGCGTCGTCATGGTCAGGCGGTTCGGCTGGGGAATAATGGTGAAATAACCGCTGCAGCCGGACACCGTCGTATCAGCCGTGCTCGCAACCTTGATACGGTACCTGCCGCCTTTGATGACGGTCGGGAGCGTCCAGTAAAAAGCATTGGCGGTCCGGCTCACGCTTGATGCAACGGTCATCGCCTGTGCCGTTGAATCGCAGAGGCTGATCGCCACATAGCTGCCCGGCACATTGCTTGTGTTCCAGTAAATGTAGTATGACGAACCGGTATTCCACGTAGTACCGGCCGCCGGCGCCGTAACGTTGATTATGGACGGGACGTTGGTGACCGTAAAGTTGCTGCTGAAGGAAAAGACCGAGGTATCGCCGGTGTAGGTGATTTTGATGCGGTACCCGGACGATGTCGGCACCGTGGCGGGAACGGTCCATGCACGGTATCCGAGGGATAACGAACATGCGGCGGTGATGACGGACACGATGCCGGCACTGTCGCATAAGTCCAGCTTCGCATGTGCGTTGGCGGGAAAACCAGCGGAGGTCCAGTAAATATAATACGACCCGCCGGTAATCCAGTTCGTGGAGGACGACGGCGTCGTGATCGTGAGATTGGTGGCAATTTTCGTGATGGAAAATGCGGCGCTCTGGCCGAATATGGTGTCATTCACGGTGCTGGTGACCCTGATCTGATACTGATTGCCCGAATGCAGCGAAACAGGCACGGATACGGAGTACGAACCGCCGGCAAGCGGAACACCGGGGGAGAGGGTCTGGACGAATACCGACGAATCGTACAGGTCGATATTGACGCTGGGCCCCGGCGAACCCGTATACGACCAGTACACCGGATAACTTCTGCCGGTGTACCATACTGAACCTGCGGAAGGGGCGGTGACCGTGATCCGGACCGGCACCGGCAGAATGGTAAAATAGCCGCTGTAGGCAGAAACATCGGGGAAGTTGTAGCTGGCGACCCTGATCCGGTACCGGCTGCCCACGGTAAGCGATGCGGGGAGCGCCCAGAGATAGCTGCCGTTATTGGCGGCATAGGTGCTGATGGACTGTGCAAGAACGGTGTCGCTGAAAAGGTCGATGGTCACAAAACTGCCGACCGGGCCGCTTGACGTCCAGCTGATTGTGGAGGATATCCCGGCGTTCCACGCGCCGGATGAGACCGGCGCAGTGACCACGAGAGAAGCAGGGCTGTTGATTATACTGAAAGAATCGCTTTCATCCGCGATCGCCGTATCCGACAGCAGGGTCATCCTGATGCGATAGGTCCCTGTGGGTATGTTCAAAGGGACCATCCAGTTGAATTGCCCGAGGGAGAGGAGAAAGTTGTTCGAAAGGGCGGACGCGGTGCCGGTGCTGTCGCATAAATCAAGACGTATGAAATCGCTGCCGTAAATGCCGGAATAGGTCCAGCGGACGGTATAGGGCGTTCCGGTGTTCCAGACCGCGCCTGATGACGGCGCGGTGATCGTCAGCACGGCCGGGCTCTTCGTAATGGTGAATGAATCGCTGAAATCATAGATCGAGGCGTCGCCCGTGCCGCTGATTTTGACGCGGTAGCCGGATGATGTCGCTAAAGTCAATGGAACGGTCCAGGTATAGCGTCCCGCGCCTGTCGCGATATTTCCGGCAATGGCGGTCACGAGGGAATCGTCTGTATAGAGCGCAAGGTTTACCATGGAACCCGGATGACCGGAAGAGGTCCAGCTGATGGTACAGGCCGTTCCCGTATTCCATTGTGCAGCGGCCGCAGGAGCGGTAATGGTGAGTACAGAGGGAATATTGGTGATGGTGAAGAAATTACTGTAATTATTGATCGATGTGTCGGTGGCGCTGACGATTCTGACGCGGTATTTCGGGGAGGTCGGCAGGGTATACGGCACGGTCCAGCCATAGCGGCCCGCGCTTGTCGCGAGGTTCCCTGCAATAACGGTCACTGGAGCGATGCTGTCATAAAGCGCAAGGTTGACCGAGGCGCCGGGATAGCCGGAAGAAGTCCACGTGATTGTGCAGGTCGTGCCCCCGTTCCATTGCGCAGCGGCAGCGGGATTGATAATGGCAAGCAGCGTGGGGGTATTGGCAATTGTAAAGGTATCGCTGAAACTGTTGATCGACGTATCAGCGGTGCTGACGATTTTAATCCGGTATCCGGAGGAAGTCGGCAGCGTATACGGGACGGTCCAGGCACAGCTTCCGCTGTTGAAGATGCCTGACACGATCGTCTGAGCCATCGTATCGCCCCGGAAGACCTGCAGGGAAACAAAGCTTCCGGAATTGAGTGAATATCTCCACTGAATAGTGAACCGGTTTCCTCCTGTGAAGTTCAGACCTGCCGTGGGATAGACGATCTGGAGGATGGCGCTGCCGGCAATGACATTGACCGAATATAAAAACGGCGAGTTGCCCGTGATACCCGAAACTTTGAAGAAACAGGTTCCGCCTGAAGTGCAGGTCCAGATGATCATTGCATTATACCCCTTCCCGCCGCCGTCATTGCGTGCAAGCAGGGTAAGGGTGTCGGCCGCGTACAGTTCGAGGAAGGTAGTGGTCGTTCCGTAGGTCTGAATGCAATAGGTCCTGCCCGCGGTCGCCTCGAACCTGAACCAGTCCGTGTCGTGGGAGGTAAGGCTGTGGTTTTGAATGGTACCGCCGGTGTCAATGATGGTTGCCAGCGAAGCCGGATCATCCGGTTCGTAGCTGTCGGCATAGTTCATTATGGTGAAGTACCCGCTGCTGCCGTATATCGAATCCCTGCCCGTCCTGCTGACCGTTATGCGATAATGATCCCCCGTCGGTATTTTTACCGGAATTGACCAGTGATATCTTCCGTTGTTGGGAGCTGAAGCGGCGATGACCCACACCCTGCCGGTATCGCCGGAGAGCCCGATCATGACCGAGTCGCCGCCGGTCAGTCCGAAAAAATACCATTGGATGTCGTAGGCTGATCCTGCAGTCCAGACGGCTCCGGCAGCCGGAGACAGGACCCTGTAGGCCCGCCCGTCCGGGCCTGACGGGTTGTTCGAACAGTGATGGAAAGGCAGGAAGAGCAGCGCAGGTACGATCAATAATTTCAGAATGCGCGATTTCATGTCACATCCTGATATTATTCAATGAGGTGTACCGTTGCCCGCAGCACGGTGTTGTTGTATGTACAACACGCCGCATAGATCCCGGGCGGAACACTTTTGGGAATTGCGAAAGAGATGCTGTGTTCCGGCGATGACGGCATCGCGGCGGTACGGTACACGATGCGGCCGCTCAGATTATAAAGCGTCAGGGAAACGGACGACGGTCCGGGCAGGCGAATCCTCACTGCGCCGTCAGGCCGGAAGCTATAGGAGAACGCTGACGGTGCCGCTCCCTTCTGCACGATGCCGACCATGGGGCTGCCCGAAGCCGGGATATTGACCGTGACGGAGTTGTAATCATTATCGGTATATACCATCTGCGAATAGAAACCGCCTCCTGCATGCGCCGAATCAACGCCGATAACGGTGTTGGCGCCGTTTATCGCCACGATTGTATAATAGACTTCGGCGCATCCCCATATCGGAATGGTCTTGAACTGCCAGCGCAGGACCGTATTCCCGCGGCTGTCTTTCAGTGACTGAAAACTTTCAAGCGGTACCGTGCAGTTTGCGGTCGCCGTCTGCGTTCCGGTTATGTAATACAGCGGGGGTGTCTGGAGCACCTCCTGGATCAACAGCTTGCGGGCCGCAAGTTTTTCCATCACAAGCTGGTGCGCCAGTGATGCATAGGCGTTCTGCAGAGCGATGTTATCGTTGGCATTGTAGAAAGTGCCTCCGCCCGCCACCGCCAGCGCGCGCAGCTCGGTCGTATCGCCCTGGACGAAACCGACCGTGTACATCTGCAGGCCCTGCGTCCGCCGCAGGCTGTCGATGAACGCGACGGTCGCGCTGCGCGTCTCGCCGTCGTTGTTTACGCCGTCGGTACACATGATGACGACCTTGTTCGCGCCGGGCCTGCCTAATTTTGACAGATAAGACATGGCCAGAACGCTCGAAATGCGAAGCGGGGTATTGCCGAACGAGCCGCCCGCAATTTCACCCGATATAACCATGGACCGTCCGCCGAACGTATCGTAGACGTTGCTGCCGTCATTGTCAACATACAGGCTGTCATAGATAAAAGTGCGCACGAGATCGAAATTCGAGGTGAAGGGAAGCCATTTCTTGCAGTAGATATTCCGGTTGGCGGTGTCGGCAAGGTAGACATTTCCGTATGCGGTGGTCGTCCATCCGAGAACCGCCACGCGGTCCTGGGATTCGAGACTGTCCAGGAAGCCCAGCGCTGCAATTTTTGCCCACGCTATACGCCACCGTAAAGTGCCGTCCATCGTGCTCATGGAACCGCTCATGTCTATGGCGAGAAGGACATCCACAGGCTGGCGGACCGTATCAGGCTTGATCTGGATTCTCCGCGTCGAGAAGGAGGTATCGATCTTCCGGTGCACGAGCAGGCCCGTAAGCGCGGCATAGATCGAATCGAGCTGCCGGGGATTGGCGGCATTGTAATAATTGCCCCCGCCCGCAGCGGTTAACGTGCGCAATTCGGCCGTGTCGCCCGAAATGAAACCGATCGCATAGAACTGCTGGTCTTTCGTTCTTTTCAGGCTGTCGAGAAGGGCGACGGGAACACTCTGTGCCAGACCGTCGTTGTTTACGCCGTCGGTAAGCATGATGACCGCCCGTGTAGCCTCAGGTCTCCCGCTTTGCGACAGATGAGAAGCGGTCACGACGGCCGATATGCGCATGGGGGTGCTTGTAAACTGGCCGTTCGGGATATTGTCGCGAACGACCAGTATCTGGCTTTCGCATGTATCAACAATCCTTCTCGTGCTGTCGATGAAAATGCTGTCGCGGATAAAGGAGCGCACGGTGTTGAAATTCGAGGTGAAGTCGCACCATTTATGGAAATAGCGGGCGGGGTTCGCGGTGTCGGCGAGCCCCGAAGGGGTGCCCACCGCGGTCCATCCCATCACCGCAACACGGTCTCCGGCCTTGAGGCTGTCCAGGAAGTGAAGCGCCGCGAGTTTGGACCATACGATACGCGGCCTTTTTTCAGGGTCAACCGCGCTGTCGATCGACGACATGGAGGTTGAAAGGTCCATGGCGAGCACGATATCGAGCGGCACCCTCGTTGTGTCATAAACGGTATCGATCTCCCATATAGTATCATACGTGCCTTCGGCGAAGTAGCGCAGCGTAACGCCCAGCGTATCAGGGCCGTACGGGCCGCCGCTTCCAAGGGTGTCGAGCGTGCGTGATGTACGGATCGTGATCGGTGCGCCGGGGCAGGGAGAGGGGAAAAACACGGCCGTCAGAGCGATAACCACAGCGAAAACGAGGCGTTTTTTCATGAATAATGGCATAAATCCCCTATAAATAGACAAACCACAATTAATAATATAATACAAAAATTTAAAAAAGAAGGAAAAATATATTACTATAAAAATTGGAATATTAGGAGAGTACAGCGACGTAATCATATCTCTGATGTAACAGTGTGGTGATCCTTTCCCGTTTTGCTCACCCTGCCTCGGCACCGGGTTGAACGGCGTGGACATAGGCCTGTACGACAGCCATTAGGCAGAAGAGGGCAACTAAGATACGGTAGCATCCCAATTCTCAATACTTTTTTTGCTGTCCTTTGTTTTTCAGGGTTCCCCGGAAAACATTCCCTATCTTCCTGCCTCGCGCTTAGAGTATTCTTATAGTTTAGCATTTAAAGAACGGGCTTTAAGTATTTTGCTCCCGCATTACATTGAAATAAGACCCAAAAATATCCCTTTACCATGGAGTTCGTATGATCCGTATGTCGACAAGAAGCAAGATAATGTGGTGGGCAATTGCGATCGTTGCGTTCATTCTTTTTTTCTCCGCGGGCACAGTCGTCAATCTGCTCACGGATTTTCTCTGGTTCAAAGAACTGCGCCTGACCCCGGTGTTCCTGATCACCCTGTATTCCAAGATCTGGTGCGGCCTGATCGTCGGCGCTCTTACGTGGTTCATAATCTACGGCAATATCTTTCTTGCCATGAGGATGAGCGCCCGCTCGCAGCAGTTCACCGGGTTTACTATGGAAATGCAGATCGTCCAGCTCCTGAGCAAAATTTCTTTGCTGAAAGTGGTCCTGCTTATCGCTTCGCTCATCGTCGCTTTTTTCATCGGGAGTTGGGCGTCGAGTTTCTGGGATGTCTATCTCAAATTTATCAATAGCGTGCCTTTTGGCACCAATGATCCTCTGTTCGGCAAGGACATCGGGTTTTATGTATTCCAATTGCCGTTTTTACGCTTCATCTACCATTGTGCAGTGATAGCACTGTTTTTTTCATTTGCCGGCAGCCTCCTTGTGTACTTTGTTCGATTGAATTTCGTAGTTGACGGACGTCGGCTCTTCATCACCGCCCAGGCCCGGACCCACCTGCTGGTTCTTACAGGGTTTTTCATCCTCACGATGTTCTTCGCGTTCCAATTCAAGATATACCAGATGGTCGTCGCCCAGGGCTCGCTTGTCAATGGCGCAGGGTACAGCCAGATCAAAGCGGGCATTCCGGTGTTATACGCCATGCGATGGGCAAGCATTATCGCCGCGGTACTGGCATGGCTGACGATTTTCCGCAGAACGTATAAGCTGCTTTTCGCTTCCTTCGGCCTGATTGTTCTGGGAGCACTGGCCGGCTTCTTCGCGACCCAGACAGTTCAGAAGTTTATCGTCGGACCCGATGAACTATCCAAAGAAACGCCCTATATCGGCTGGAGCATCGCCAATACGCGCGCTGCGTATGGGCTGGACAAAATAGAAACCAGGCATTTTGTCCCTACCGCTGACCTCAATGCCGCGGCGCTCCATAACAATGCGCTGACCATCAACAATATCCGGCTCTGGGACCAGGCGCCGCTTCTTACGACATACAGCCAGCTCCAGGAGATCAGGACCTATTATGAGTTTCTCGACGTTGATAACGACCGGTATATGATCAACGGTCAGTACCGTCAGGTCATGTTTTCTCCCCGCGAACTTGTGCCTTCCAGCCTGCCAAGCCGTATCTGGATCAATGAGCATCTGACGTACACGCACGGTTACGGCCTGTGCCTCGGCCCGGTGAACAGCGTTACTGCCGAGGGGCTTCCCGACTTTTTCATCAAGAACATTCCGCCCGCTTCAACGGTCCCGATCACGGTTTCGCGGCCGCAGATTTATTACGGTGAAGCCGATGCCGGTTATGTAATTGTCAAAACCGGCGCCAAGGAATTCGACTATCCGTCGGGCAACGAAAATGTCTATACCGTCTACGATGGCAGCGGCGGCATAAAGATGGG
>CAISVC010000048.1 GCA_903888815.1 uncultured Fibrobacterota bacterium | reverse complement strand
GAACGGCGGGATGACAGCTTCGGCAAACAAGACGGCGGTGTACAATTCGGCAAACGCCTCTTTTCTTATCGGAAGCGGCGACGGAAACCAGGCTTTTAACGGAAAAATCGATGAGGTTACGGTTTCACGGGTCGCCCGGAGCGACGACTGGATCAAGCTGAGCTATCGTAATCAGGCCGGTTTCGATACTCCCCTGCTCATTCAATATCCCCAGAGAAACATTGTCCTGAGGCCGTATATATTCATAGATACCATTGCTCCCTATTGTGATGGAGGGGCCATTGATTCTTTTACTATCAGCCGGATGCTCCCCTTTTATCTTGGCTTCAACAGCACCAATGGCATGATTACCGGCTGGGCGGACAACGTGAGCAGCTCCAACACCTATTATATCCGCGCTTACAGCGGCAGCTATTTTGCGGAAGACACCATCACCATCACGGTGCTGCCGGACGTCTCGCTGCTCCCGCCGTCTGCGTACAATGAGCGCGCGGTGAAACCGAAACTGCTGGGAACCGCGCGCGGGAGATCTTCGCCGGATCAGAAAATCCTGTTCCTGATCGGTTCGGCTGCAGGGATAGAGAACATACAGTTTACTGTCTATGATCTCAAAGGAACGATTGCAGGTTCAACGGTTCTTGACAGTAAGGATATCAGGTCGGGTTTGCAGTCCGTGGCTATTGCCCGGGCCGGCGCTCGAATCCGCCCCGGCGTCTATCTCCTGGAAATGAGCGTGCAGCGCTCTTCGGGAAGTACGGACAGGTACCTGCAATCGGCGGTCATTACCGATCAATTTTAAAATTGAAACTGTGAAAAAGGTCTTTTTCTTTGCAGTCACCATGGCTGTTACCGCTTCCGCCCAGCAGCGCGGTTACGGCGACCGGTTCGACAGTCTCCCCAATTTCACCGAGCGGCAGCTCCACGTCCTGACCAACGCCTGCCGCATGGCGCCGGCCCAGTACCGCGACGCCTATATCGGCAATTTTCAGGTGCTGCTGCCGGCCAATTATCCGCCGGTGCATCCTTGTTACTGGAACCTTGCCCTCAACCGTTCCTCCCATACGCAGGCGGTCGATATGGCGAACAACTGCGGCCTGCAGCATGCCTCATGCGACGGGACAGCATGGAACTCCAGAATACAGTCGTACTATAATAATAAAAGCTCGTCCATCGGCGAGAATATCGCCACGGGCAATTCGACTGCTCTTACTACAGTAAAGCAATGGGTTCTCGAGGTCGATACAAGCCGCTTCCCTGTTCCGCCGGATAAAGACCCCGGCGGCGCCGACGGCCACCGCAGGAATATCATGAACGGAATCTACAGAGAACTCGGGTGCGGCTATGCCCGCGGTTCCGTTCAATGGTACTATTTCTGGGTGCAGGATTTCGGCGGCGGGAGACCCGACTTTACGAATCCTGTCGTTGGGGGCTTCCACTTCTTTATTGTAGCCGGCAGCATCACGTTTTTTGCAAACTACTGGGATTCGCTCGGCGCACCGGATGAAATCGCCGTGGTCATTGACAGCCAGACCTTCCCGATGACGCTCGCCATGGGAAGCGCGGCTCGCGGCACCTATTCGCTGGTCCAGACAAGGGGCACTGCCTGCAGGCGCTACTATTTTACCTGCACGCGCGGCAGCACCACATGGCGTTACCCCGAGTACGGGGTGCTCGTGACAAGCGGAGAGGGCTCCTGCAGCAGGGATTATATACCGCCGGAAAGCCTCGCGGCGGTGATTCCCGTTCCTGCGATACCGTCATCGGCACCGCTGCTGCGTTTTTCATTACGGGACGCTCGCCACCTCGTCGTTTCCGGAATGCGGGACGGTACACTCCTGTCTGCCGTTAGCCTCGCAGACCTGCAGGGCGAAAAAACATGTTTCTGGAATATCTCCGGATTACAGCGCCGCACCGCCGACCTTGTCCTGCCAATAGCGAAGCATCTGTCAAAAGGGGTTTATGTAGGAAGCGCGCTGTTTGAAAACGGATATCGCAGGTCTCAAAAACTGGTCCTCGACCATTGACCCTATCCGGCGGCAAGGAGCTTGTCAAATTCCGCTTCGCCGATGATTTTCACCCCGATTTTATTTGCCTTGTCAAGCTTTGAACCCGGATCTGTTCCGGCAAGGACATAGTCGGTCTTTTTACTGATACTCGATGAAACGCGCCCGCCGTGTTTTTCGATCTCCGCGCCAGCCTGTTCGCGGGTGTACTTATCAAGGGCGCCGGTAAGCACAAAGGTTTTTCCGGCGAACGCCCCGCTGCCTGCTCTCTTCGATCCGCCGCTTCCCCGGCAGTTCACGCCGTGCTTCCGCAGCGTTTCGACAAGCTGCCGGTTCTGTTCCTGGTCGAATTCAGCTTGTGCGTCCTCGGTATCGCGCTGCAACGATCGGGTCTTCTGGTCGATGTCGCGCACGAGGGCCTGCTTAGCGTCCTCGCTCATGGTGTTCGAGCCCTTGCTGAGGCGCTCCTT
>CAISVC010000047.1 GCA_903888815.1 uncultured Fibrobacterota bacterium | reverse complement strand
TTTAATCCGATAAGTTACGCCGTCAACGCCATAAGAGTACTTATGACTAATGGTTATGACTGGGGCACGATACTTCCTGCTTGGGGCGTAATCGGTCTGAGGTTCTGTCACGAATTTTTTCACTGCGGCCTCAAGCGCCGCGATTGCTTTGCTCCAGTCATGAAGGTCGCGATAGTACGTGGCCAGGCTGCGGTAGATCCGTTCGTCCTTTTCGTCTTCTTTAACTGAGGCGAGCACCACTGCCGCCTTATCGGGCATTTTCTGATAATAATACATAACCGAAAGCTGCAACGCGATATCGGCGCATGAATCTCCGGAGCATGAGGTGAGCCGCTGAGCCAGCATGGAGGCGGCGGCTGAAAGTTCATGGGCCGATTTGCCGCTGAGCGCAAGATTGAGCTGCGCGCTGCGCAGGTTGGGATTCAGTTTGACCGCTGTGCGGAATTCTTCCTCAGCCTCTTTGCTGTTTCCTTTGCGGTAAAGCACGACCCCGAGAAAATCATGAAACTCGGCGCGGTCATCCACTTCCAGCGCATGCCTTATAAGCGATTCGGCGGTGGTCAGATCATTCTTCCGCTTTGCATTCATTGCACGCAGGTAAAGCAGCGAGGGGTCCTGCAGGGTGTCTGAAAGACTGACCCACGTATTTTCAGCCAGGTCGTACTTTTTCTGGCAAAAGTATATCTGTCCGAGGTTATACCGTATGATCCCGTCATGGGGAAAATTTTTCGCTCCCTGTTCGAAATAATTCTGTGCGGCATTGATGTCACCGCATTCTTTTGCCGCTATGCCGGCAAGAAGATAAGCGTCTGCCGCGTGTGCGACATTGCGGCCGAAGTATGTTTTAAGCGTCAGCAGAGCGCCTTTGTAATCTTTAGCTTCCATCTGTGTGTTCGCCGATTCCAATAGAATCGAGGGGTCGGTACTCAGGCTGACTGCCTGTGAAAAGTAGCCTGATGCCGCCTGATAGTTTTTACGGGCTCCTTCGATCCTGCCCAGAAGTTTCAATGCTTCGACTTTGTCGCTGTTCTTTTTAAGTATGGCGACCGCTCCGCTGGTGTCTCCAGTTGCCACCAGCGCAAATGCATAAAAGCTCCAGGCGTCGGGGTGGGTCGATGCCGTCATATACGCCTTTCGCAGCTGGTCGAGCGCCTTATCCTTCTGCCCTTTTTCAAGATATACTGCGCCGAGCCGCACCTGTGCTTCGACAAACTTTTTATCGGCTTTCAGCGCCCGTTCCAGAAGACGTATCGCCGCATCATAGGCTTTTTCATGCAGCTGGACCAGCGCCAGATTGTACGAGGCGATCGCGTATTCCGGGTCTTTTGAAGCAAGTCTTTCCCAGATCTCCTGTGCACCGCCGATATCGCCTTTCCTGAATTTTACTACACCGCGGTTATTCCTCGCGTCGCTGTAATCGGGCAGTACCCGGATTGCTTCATCAAAACAGGCCATGGCGGTTTCAAAGTCATTTTTGTCGAGCGCATCAAGCCCCTTTTTATTCCATTCCACAGCCTCGCTCACGGCTTTTTGTATCTGTGCCGGCAGCGCGTTGCCTTCTAAGGAATCAATTTCAAAATTGAATTCCATGCCCTGTGATATGAAAAATAAAGTCAGCAGCACCATCAGTGAGCGATACGGATTCATGATCTATCGGTCCCTTCCGAAAGAAATTGCAGCTTATCCGGAAGCTTGTCCCAGGAAGTAAAAGTAATATCCGGCAACACTATCCCCTTTTTATCATAAAAGTATGCTGATTGCCGGTCGCCGGCGAAAAATGCTGTTTTCATGCCGGCCTGTCCGGCAGGTTCGATATCGAGCACCAGGTCATTGCCGATAAAAACCGTCTGCTGAGGCAGAATCTCATGCTCATAGAGCCTGTCAAATAACCGTCTGAACAGCAGGGCGTTAGGCTTTGC
>CAISVC010000046.1 GCA_903888815.1 uncultured Fibrobacterota bacterium | reverse complement strand
GTCCGGGGTTCGAATCCCTGCGCTGCTACCATATTTTCTCATAATTTTTTCCCGCCTTGTATATTTCATACACCATGTCTGCCAGTGATATTCTCAACCGGGTCGCACAACGTTTTAACCGTCTCGTACCTGAGGGATCTTCGGTTCTCGCGGCAGTGAGCGGCGGCGGCGATTCCACGGCCCTGCTTTTCATACTGGCCGGCCTTAAAGAGCGCTGTGCGATCGGGCGCATGGGCGTGCTCCATGTCAATCACGGCCTGCGGGGAAGCGAATCGGACGATGATGAAAAATTTGTCGCTTCGCTGGCGCAGAAGCTCGGCGTGCCGCTGTATGTAAAAAAGCTTTCCGGCAAGTCGCTCCGTGCGGCCGGCGTTGAAGCGTGGGCGCGTAGCGAGCGGTACCGTTTTTTTCTTGAGGTCAGGGCATTGGAGCAGTATGATTATATCGCTACAGGACATACTGCGGACGACCAGGCGGAGACGGTACTGCTGCGGATCATGCGCGGAACGGGACTGCGGGGGCTCAGAGGAATTCTTGAAAAGCGCGGCGACGGGGTGGTGAGGCCGCTTATCGACCTTACACGGGATGAAATCATTTCTTGGCTCAAGTCGCAGAATATTCAGTTCCGGCATGATTCTTCAAATGATAATCACACGTTCAGGCGAAACCGGATCAGGCATGAACTGCTGCCGCTTCTTGAGCTCCAGGAAAGAGGCGCATTTAAAAAGCTGCTCCATATTGCGGAAGAAGCAGCGGAAGTGTGGAACGCCATGCGGCCGGCGGTTGATCATTGGATTGCCGTTCATGTTCAGGAGCGCGGGAATTGTTTTTTTGTGGAAAAAAAAGGCCTGATCAACAACCTTTTTGCCTCCGAAGGTCTTCGCACGCTCTTTGAAAACCATGATATCCCGGCCGATTCTGTGCATATCGATACCGCAATCGAAACTGCGCGTACAAAACGCGCCGGCGGCGAATATCTGCTGCCGGGCGGCTTGTGGCGCTTTTATCCTCAGCGTACTGCCGTGGTTTTCCGGAAAGACCCGTCTCCCGGGAACAGCACGTTTCATTATGCGCTAACCGTGCCGGGCGTTACCGAATGTCCGGAGTGCGGCGTCAGTTTTATTGCAGCCGAGGAATCAATGCCGGCAAGGAAGATTAAGGGCGACAATCGTACCGTCATTCTTGACCGGGACGCCTGCGGTAACAATCTTGTCTTCCGAAACTGGCGGAGAGACGATAGTTTCGTTCCTTTTGGCAGCGACCGGGTGACGGACATCGGGTCGTTTCTGTCAAAGCAGAAGATTGTGAAGGCTGACCGGGCTCGAATGGGCGTTGTTGAGGGAAGGAACGGCCGCATTGTCTGGATTCCCGGTGTCCGTATCAGCAATCATGTCCGCGTCACCCCCGAAACGATGAAACTCCTGAACATTTTTTATCAATCATGCCCCGCGAAGACATAGGATGATATATTTTTGTAGGTTGCGTTGGCAAAGTAAAGAAGGCGCAAAGGAACAGAGCGGAAAAATGATTTCTAAAAACTCTCTGTACCGTTGAAGCGGTACGGCTTTTTACTGACAGTATCTGTTTGGAGCAAAAACGTGAGTCCGGAAGAACGGAAACAAAAACAATATCCCAAGGGTTCGTCGCCCGCTCCCCGGAAACGGAAAAAGGAGAGCGATGACGGAAAGAAGAATCCGAGAGGCAGGGAAGCGTGGCGGACGCTTCTGGTGCCGTTCCTCATTCTGTTCAGCGTATACGTCGCTTTTCAGTGGTTTCTGAATTATTCGACGCTCCGCGAAGTGAAACTTACCTATAGCCAATTCCAGGAATTACTCGCCAGCCAGGGTGCGCAGATCCTCCAGTTGGACATTGTTCAGAAGGGGATCGGCCATGCCGTGGTACACGGCAAGGTCAAAGATGCGGGAGCGTTCGGAAAAATAGTCTCGCTCGAAAACCCGATGAACGCCAAAAATTTCACCGTGAATCTGCCCTTTGTCGATTCGCCGATGCTTGCCGAATGGAACAAGCGCGGTTTTCAGTATACCTTTGAGCAGGAGAAGGTGAACTGGGGTGATATTCTGATAAGCGTGCTGCCGTGGGTCATTATGATTCTGGTGTGGCTGTTTATTATGCGGCAGATGCAGGCCGGACAGAAGGGAATATTTTCGTTCGGTAAGAGTCGCGCCAAATTGCACGTTATGGACCGTCCAAAAACGACCTTTGCTGATGCTGCAGGCGTTGACGAAGCGAAAATGGAGCTGCAGGAGATCATCGAATTCCTGAAAGATTCGCAGAAATTCAAACGGCTGGGCGGCAAGATCCCGAAAGGGGTGCTGCTCCTGGGCCCCCCGGGGACGGGAAAAACGCTTCTTGCACGCTGCGTGGCCGGAGAAGCGGGCGTGCCGTTTCTTTCCATGAGCGGTTCTGATTTTGTCGAGATGTTCGTAGGGGTTGGCGCCTCGCGGGTGCGCGACCTGTTTGAGACCGCGAAAAAGAACGCACCGAGCCTTATTTTTATAGACGAGATCGATGCGGTTGGCCGTCATCGCGGCGCCGGACTGGGCGGCGGCCACGACGAACGCGAACAGACATTGAACCAGATGCTGGTCGAGATGGACGGGTTCGAGGAGAATTCCGGCGTGATCCTCATCGCCGCCACCAACCGACCGGACATTTTAGATCCGGCGCTCCTGCGGCCGGGCCGGTTCGACCGGCAGGTGGTGGTCGATATTCCTGATGTCAAGGGAAGGGAAGGGATCCTGAAAGTGCACACCAAAAATATACCGCTCGGGCATGATGTGGATCTCAACATCATCGCGCGCGGAACGCCGGGGTTCGTGGGCGCCGATCTGGCCAATCTGGTGAACGAGGCCGCGCTCATGGCGGCGCGGTTCGGCCAGGAAACGGTCACCATGCTTGATTTCGAAGAAGCCAAGGACAAGGTGCTCATGGGCGTCGAACGGAAGAGCATGGTGCTGTCGGAAAAAGAAAAAACCCTGACCGCTTACCATGAGGCAGGACACGCCATCTGCAACATTTACTGCACTGAGGCCGATCCGCTGCACAAGGTGACGATCATTCCGCGGGGCCGCGCGCTCGGCGTCACCTTTTCGCTGCCGGGAGAAGACAAGCACAGCTACACGAAACAGTATCTGCTCGACCGGATCTGCATCATGATGGGCGGCCGGATGGCGGAAGAGATGGTTTTCGGAAATCAGACGACCGGCGCGGCAAGCGATATCAAGCAGGCCACGGATCTCGTCCGCAAGCTGGTATGCGATTACGGCATGACCGACCAGCTGGGGCCGCTTTCGTACGGGGAAAAGGACGAACAGATCTTTTTAGGCCGTGAAATAGCCCGCCACCGGGACTATTCCGATAAAACCGCCGAAGTGATTGATGAACTCATGCACCAAACCGTCGAGGAGCAGATGGAACGGTCCCGGAAAATACTCACCGAACACCGGGATCAGCACGACCGGCTCGCGCATGCGCTCATCGAACACGAACTGCTTGACCGTGAAGAAATCATGAAGGTGATTCACGGCGATATGCTGCAGACCGTTAAAAAAACACGATCGCTGTTTTCACGGACCCCTACCCCTCCCAATGGCGCCGATGCAAACGGCGCCAATAACCACGGAACACAAAAAGAACCTGTTATCACTGCGCAGAAAGCAGGAAACAGCCACTCCGGCAATGAGCCGGCCGATTCCGAACCTACGGCAAAAGTTGGAACCTGAATTTCCGCGTACGCATGACCCAGAGAGTATGTCTGTATACAAGCATGCAAGCTGATTTTTATCAGCAGTTTCTCGTTGATTATAATGTTGATTATAATAAGGATGCAATAATATGGGTGTCCGAAGCGCAATTATTGATGTGTTGGCCAAACCTTTTGTACTGATGGGTATTGTAAACGTTACGCCGGACTCTTTTTATGACGGCGGCCGGTACAATACAGCCGATGCAGCTGTCGAACAGGGTATGCGGCTTGCTGCCGAGGGCGCTGATATTCTTGATATCGGCGGCGCCTCAAGCCGTCCCGGCGCGCAGTCCATCTCGCCGGAAGAGGAAGCAGCGCGGGTGATTCCGGTGATACGGCGGCTTGCAAAGGAGTTTACCGGCCCGATAAGTGTTGACACGGCACAGAGTTCGGTAGCACGCCGGGCGCTTGAAGCCGGAGCGGGCTGGATCAATGATATCAGCGCCGGCACCGTTGACCGCGCAATGCCTTCACTCGCCGCCGAGAGCGGGTGCACCATAGTGATCATGCATATGCGCGGTACGCCAGCGACCATGCAGAGTTGTACCCGGTACGGAGACGTGGTAAGCGAGGTAACACAGGAACTGCTTGCATCGGTCGAGGTGTTCATAAAGGCGGGGGTGAGCCGGGAGCGGATCGTGATTGATCCGGGTATCGGGTTTGCAAAAACTGCGGATCAGAACGTTGTTCTCCTGCGTCATCTCGATGTTTTTGTCAAAACCGGATTCTCCGTACTGGTGGGCACCTCCCGAAAAACATTTATCGGACGCCTTACGGGCAGGGAGCCTCAGGATCGGCTATGGGGCACGCTCGGCAGTGTTGCGGCGGCGTTTCTGCACGGGGCGCGGATTTTCCGTGTCCATGATGTGGCCGCTACCAGGGATTTTTTGAAAGTATTATCTGCCATAGAACAGCCGGAACGATAGGGGGAAATACCACCTTTGCGATCGTAGAGACGGCTGACAGGATTATGAGCAGTGGGCGAACGAAACAAGAACAGGAAATGGTTTCCGGGTGTTAAAAAGCGGCTCGTTGCGGGTTCGGTTCTGCTCGCAACGGTCGTGGTGCTGGTCTGTCTTTTTCTTTTTGGAAACAAAGAACGCACAGGGGCGTTGTCACCGGTTAAGCAAAACACCGTTACCGCTTCGGCCAAACACTATGACACCGGATCAAAGGCTGCTACTCAGGTGCCTGAGACGACGCAAAAAAAAGAACCCATAAAAAATGCCGAACCGATAATCCGCCGCGGAGTTCCCCGCCAGAAGCCCTTTGATACGGTAACAAAAGATTCCGCACGGACAGTTTCCGCCAAAGCCGCACCTGATGCATCAGTGCCGGGAAAAGATACGGTGCCGAAAGCACCGGCCGAAGGGTTCGATACGGCAAAATCCGGAAATGCCGTACTTTCGCCGGAAAGTCCCTCCGGCAATTGCGCGGGCGACACGCTCGCGCCGTGGGTGTATCCTGAGCCTTCCGGAGGTCTGCACCGCGGAACCGTATCCATCACCTTTAAGACGAACAAACCCTGCAGGATCTCGTGGCGATTCGAGCCTGATACGGAGTGGCATTCCTGGTCCGGGGAACCGGTTACCGTGGAGCGCACCGCAACCATCGCATTCAAAGCAGTCGACGGGTGCGGCCGCGCGATGGCGGACAGGCTGGAGTATTATGAAATTACGAGCGAGCAGACGGCCGGACTATGTCCGTCTGACATGGAATTAGTCAAGATCGGCGCGACACGGTTCTGCATCGACCGTTACGAATGGCCCAACCGCAAAGGGGTTGTTCCGCAGTCGTATGTTTCCCAGTACCAGGCCAGGGATTCCTGTTCCGTTGCCGGTAAACGGCTGTGTTCCTCAGAAGAGTGGTCGCTTGCCTGTTCCGGACCGTATTCCTGGAACTACCCGTACGGTCAGGAATACGAGCGGTACGCCTGTGTGACGCATGACACCACGCCGCGGCCGTCGGGATCAAAACCCGAGTGCCGCGCATTCTTCGGCGTATTTGATATGTCGGGAAATCTTCTGGAGTGGACCAGTACGGCGTCAAAGGAAAACCGGCAGTTTTTCAACGTAATGGGGGGGTTCTGGCAGAGCGGGCCCCGGAGCGGCTGTTTTGACATACGGTACAGCTATTTTCCCCAGAACCGGCACAATCCGGTCGGCTTCCGGTGCTGTAAAGAGACCGCACCTGCGGAAAAATAGGTTGTGGAAAAGGAAGGCAGTATTTGTACAGGTGTATCACAATCGGCATACTGAGCACGGCGGTCCTCGCCTTCTGGGCGGCCCGGAGCGGTGCGCAGGAGCTCTCTCTCGAGCGCCCCTACACCGGAGATTTTCATGCGCTGTATGACGGGCTGCAGGCGGCAACACCGCTTAAGGACCAGCATCCCCGGCTGCTGAATTTCACGTCCAGGCTCTTCCGCGATACCACCATCATCGATTTCGAGAAGCGGCAGGTCACGGTCGTGCGCTATGACACACTGGGGTTTATCATCTGGACGCACCATTACGCCGAACTGAACGAGTATCTCACGGAACGCGCGCAGGCCGCACTTGCCGACGCCTGGCTCAGGAACTCATTTCTTTCAAAGAGCAATGCCGGACAGGAGAAGCAGCAGACCCTTAAATTTGCATGGGAACTGCCGGTCCAGTATCCTTCCTGGGCGCAGCGGGTGCTCGGCAGCGAACCGCCCCGTTTGTCAATAAACGGCTCGCTGCGGATAAAGATGGCCTATGAGGACGTGCGGCGCAAAGAATCGAGCCTGTGGCAGCAGTCGCAGTCAGCGGGGCCCGGCTTCAATTTCGAGGAGCAGAACCAGTTTACCGTAACCGGAACCGTGGGCAGGCTTATCAACATCGCCATCAGCGCCAACAGCCAGAGCGATGTTGACGCGACCAACCCGCTTAAAAATTTTCACATTGACTACAAGGAGTCGAAACCCGGTGAACTCGAAGATGAAATCGTGCAGGAGGTGACTGCAGGCTATACCGGGTTCAGCATGCCGGGCACCCAGCTTTCCGGTTACTCCGAAAGCCATGAAGGGCTGTTCGGCATCAAGGTCACTTCCCGGTTCGGTCCCCTCTCGCTCACCACTATTGCCAGCACCGAGCAGGGCGAGTCGCAGAAGATCTCTATTTCCAACAACGGCGCCGGGTCCGCGGGAGGTACCACCCCGACACCGGAGAACCGGTTTAAAAAGTACAAATATTATTTCCTCGATACGGCGTATGTCGGTCCCTATAACAAAAAATACAGTATACGCGGAGGAAACTCGGGAAATTCACTGCCGTCGCAGCTCGAGGTGAAGGATCTGCAGGTGTGGCTGAAGATCGGCGCGTTTGATGATGACGGAATTCTGCAAAAGGATCCCAGCCGCAAGATTAACACCTTTCTCATTGATGCGGCGAACAACATATCACGCAAGTTTGTACGGCTGGAACCGGACCGCCATTACCGTCTCTATCCCAGGGAGGGATGGATACGTTTTACCGATTCGGTGTCGATCAATGACCAGGACATAATCGCCATTTACCTCCGGACGCAGGACTCTGCGGCGTACCCGGCGCAGCAGAAGGGCGGCAGCATAGTTGCGGCGACCGGGTATCCGAGCTCGCTCTGGATGCTCAAGTTGGAACAATTCGATAATTCTCTCGGCGCTGACCGGGAGCGGTTCCCGCTCATGTGGCGTAATGTGTACGATATCCCCGGTGACGTTAAAGACGTTTCGAAATTTCTGGCACGCGTGTACCATATCAAGGTCGATACCAAGGACACGATCAAGACCATAGGAAACACGAATATCTCGGATACCATGGGACTCACGAAAAACGGCATTCCGCTCATTGAACGGCCGGAAATTTTCAATTTCGAGAACAAAGAGCTGATCTTCCCGCCCTACGATACGAGCTTTGCCGGAAACGAACCATTCGCGAATCCTGCGCTCAAAGATGTCAAGGGGGAGGATCTCCGCGATACGCTCATCTACCGGTACGACCCCCAGGCAACATTCATGCAAGTCAATAATTATCAGCCGGTCTTTACCGTCGAGATGTCAGGGTCTTCGAAGCAGACCGAGTTTGATCTGGGCATCGGGGTCATGGAGAACACGGTGCAGGTGACGGCGGACGGACGGCAGCTCCAGCCGAATGTCGATTATGTGCTGAACACCGAGGTGGGAAAACTGGAACTTACCTCTCCTGCGGCCAAAGCCGCGAACAAGATTGACATCAGCTATCAGCGGGAGGCCCTTTTCCAGCCGGAAAGAAAACTGTTTCTGGGTGCGCGGGCCGAGATGCAGCTGCCGTTTATAAGCGACAAGTCGCTCATGGGCCTGAGTTTTCTCTACCAGAGCACCTCGATCAGCCAGGACATCCCCCGCCTCGGCCAGGAGCCGTATACGAAGTTCCTGCTTGATTTCAACACCAGGCTCGAAT
>CAISVC010000045.1 GCA_903888815.1 uncultured Fibrobacterota bacterium | reverse complement strand
CCATCGGCATACTTGCCGGCGGCATCGCCCATGACTTCAACAACCTGCTCGTCGGCATTTTCGGCAATCTGGATCTTGCGCGTCTTTTTATTTCAGAAGGGAATCATACCGAAGCGCTTACGACGATTTCAAGGGGGCTGTCGGTCCTTGACCGGGCCAGAGCGCTTACCCATCAGCTGCTTACCTTCTCAAAAGGCGGAACGCCGGTGCGAAAAATTGCTGCGCTTGAGCCGCTTGTCCGTAACGCGGCGAAGTTCGCTTTGAGCGGATCGAACATAGCGTGTGTGTTTTCGATTCCGCCCGATTTGTGGCCCTGCAATCTGGACGAGAACCAGATCAGCCAGGTTATTGATAACATAGTGATCAATGCGCAGCAGGCCATGCCTGCCGGCGGCGCAATCGTTATCTCCGCGCAAAACATCGCTATTGAGCACAGCAGACATTTTATCCTGCGCGAAGGCAATTATGTAAAAATTTCATTTAAAGATTCAGGAATCGGAATTCCGAAAGAAATCATGCCCCGCATTTTTGATCCTTTTTTCACGACCAAACAGAAGGGAAGCGGCCTGGGACTGGCCATAACCTATTCTATCATCAAACGCCACGAAGGGGCCATAGAAGTCGAATCCGAGCCAGGGAAAGGAACGACCTTTCATGTTTTTCTGCCTGCTTCAGCAGGCACAATAACAAGTGAAAAAACCGCGCCTCTTGAAGAGTTCAAAGGAAAAGGCAGAATCCTTATCATGGACGATGAACGGCCTATTCTTTCCATTGTTTCAAAAATGCTGGAGAAGATGGGGTTTTCGGCAGTCACCGCTCCCAACGGCGATGAGGCAATACGTACCGTCAGGCATGAAAAAGATTCCGGTCATCCCGTCACCATCGCTGTTCTGGACCTCACTATTCCCGGCGGCCGCGGAGGCAGGGATACGGTGAAACAGCTTCTGAAAATCGATCCCTCCATCAAGGCCATTGTGTCAAGCGGTTATTGCGATGATCCGGTCATGGCCGACCCCACTCAGTACGGTTTTTCGGGCAGGCTGAATAAACCTTTCACCGTCGAAGAGATAAAAGACGTTCTCCGGCCGCTGGTTGATAAGGGTTGATAATAATCGTTTCAAGCGTTACCTCTCCGCCGTTCTATAATTCAAGTTTCGTCTGCCGGCCATTTTCCGGCGGCCTCATGCCAATACCCGTGCTCGGCAATTCCGAAAAACTGGTCATTCATTGCCGTTACCTTCAGGTAACACTTTCTTAAGCCGGACCATTGATTTTTTGTTCCGGCAGGGGTATCTTTAAAATGAACGAGGAGGCCGATCTATGGTCAACATTTTCGATTATACCGACTTCCGGAAATACCTGGAAGATTATTACAACGAAAAGAAAAACAGGAACCTCAATTTTTCTTACCAGTACCTCGCGAAAAAAGCAGGTTTCAACAACAGGGGTTTCGCGTACAATATCGTTAAGGGGAAAAAGAACCTTTCGCGGGCGAACTGCTTTAAAGTTTCACAGGCGCTGCGCCATAACCGCGACGAAACGGATTATTTTGAAAACCTCGTGGCCTTCAACCAGGCGAAGGCTTTGGAAGAAAAACAGCACTTCTTTGAAAAGCTGCGTCAGATCAAGGCCCGGGGCAAAGGCTACAGCAAAGCGCAGCTGGTTTGTCATGACCAGTACGAGTTCTATTCCCGCTGGTATCACAGCGCCGTCCGTTCCCTTATTGACATGTATACCTTTAGAAACGACTTTAAATGGCTCGCAAGAATGGTAACGCCCGCCATCACCGCAAAACAGGCACGACTATCGGTTGAACTGCTTAAAAAACTCGGTATGATAAAACGGCTGAAGAACGGGACCTGTGGAATCGCCCATAAAAGCATTACCACGGGCAAGGAAGTGGTGGGGCTTGCGGTCCAGAATTTCCACGGCGAATGCGCCGACCTTGCGAAAAACGCGATCCGGAACATGGCAAAAGAAAACCGCAGCATCACGGGACTGACGCTGGGCATCTCAAAAGCCTCATACGACCGCATCGTGGAAGAAACCCTTCGTTTCCAGGAAAATATCATGGACATTGCAAATGCAGATCAGAATGCCGACAGAGTATATCAGTATAATTTTCATATATTTCCCGTATCAAAAGCCGATAACGGAAGGAAGGCAATTTATGAAAAAGCTCACTAACAGCTTGATGTATCTGCTCGTATCCGGGTGCATCCTCCAGCTCATGCACTGCGGTCTTGTAGGACCTGATGGCGGCAACTCTTCCCAGGTCGGCCTGACCGGTATTGTATACAACCATGACGGTACGCGCGCAGCAAACGCAAAGGTCATCATTGCACGCTGGAACCAGAGTCCCCAGGTGGCCGGGGTTATCGTTGACTCCGCGGTCACCAACGACACCGGCGGCTATAAAATAGACTCTCTTGCCGCAGACACCTTTAACCTGCTTGCCCGCAGCGGCAACCAGCTCGGCTATAAGGATTCAATAAGGGTAAAATCCGACTCCCTTACCCTGGCTCCTCCGTGCACGCTCAATGCGCCGGGAAGCGTGCGGGGCGTGGTCCGTTTGCAGCCGAACGACAACAGTACCAATGTGTTCATCCTTTTCATGGGAACCAATACCTTTGTCAGGCCGGGCGACTCGATCGGGAATTTTACGGCGTCGAACCTTGCCGAAGGCAGATATAAAGTAAAAATCATAACGATACTGCCCAATTACACGCCGATGGATACGAGCTTTACAATCACGGCAGGGGTGGATGCAGTGCTGCCTGACACCCTGAAATTGCACTATACCGGCATACCCGTGCCGCAGGGATTAAGGATTGAGTATGATACGATGAAACAGATAGTGACGCTGATATGGGATAAACCGGTATCAGGAACGATGGTGCAGAGCTACACTATTTACCGGAAGAGAAGCGATTCTGCAACCTTTGTGAATATCAAGGGCGGGGTGACGGATACCAGCTATAACGACAGTACAGGTGTACAGGATATGACGTATGAGTACCGGGTGGCGGCGGTGGATATGGGGGCGATGGAGGGGGGGAAGAGTGCGGCTGTTAGCGTAAAGGTTTCTGGGGTGTTTACTGTTGTGGATAGTATCGTGAAGGGATGTGCAAACATCGACGGCAATTTTGGGCAAATGGCACGTGGCGTGTTAGACAAGCAGGGCAGCTTTTATATCGTTGACAACACGAACAAATGGCTTCAGAAACTTGATTCAACGGGGAATTTCGTGTTTAAAGTCGACACCTTCAAGGTTCCGATTGCTATTGCCAACTACGCCGATTCTGCTTTGTATGTTTGCGATTACGACGACAGGAAGCTTATTAAAACCGATTTGGCTGGGAATATTGATACCATAATTCACACAATCGGCAGACCCGGCGGCGTTTGCTTGCGTAGCGATACGGTTTTTGTGTCTTCTGACAGTGGCATTGAAATCTATGATTTGTTCGGTTCGCGACTTGATACGATAGCATTCTCTTTCTTTGTATGGAATTCTCAACCGGATATTATCGCCGCTTCTAACGGAAAACTTTACATAGTAGAAGACAGGGGCGTATATGAAGCTGATATAAAGTCAAAAACCGTCGGTAACAGATGGAACTTTCTCAATCAGAATCAGGATCAACAGGCTCGTATGGTTTCCTATAATGACAGCACTGCTATCATTGCTGCGCTGAATTCTTCACAACCATATATTCAGTCTGATTTCTATCTGGTCAGCCTAAAAGGAAACATGATTGGTCGATGGCAAATCAAGAGGGCAATTTCAGGGATAACCATTGATCCCAAAAAAGGATTGGTCTGCTTTTCAGAAGGCAAAATACTATTTCTAACGAAGTAGGTTTACAGGGTTAGGAGCATTTCGCTCCTAACCCTCTTCAAATCGACAGAATTACCACGAACGTGTTGCCAGATTGACCCACGCGTAACTGAAAGTTCCCGTCTGTATACATGCATCAACATACGAATTGTTGCCTGATGTACGATATCTTATGGCTCCAACATTAGACGAGCTTGCCGTGTCACTGTTGTCGCCAACCTGGACACTCCCGCTGGCTTTAATGTTACCACTTACATCCAGTTTTTCCGAAGGCGAAGTCACCCCAATGCCGACGGATCCCGAATTGTTAATAACAAGCCTGTCTCCTCCCCCGGAAGCGTCGTAAATGCGGAACGAACCCGCCGCAACCCCTGAACTGCTGTTTGTCGAGAGGATCTGGTAGGTGCGTCCATTGGTACCGGAATTGGCGATTTCCATACCAAGATCCATAGTAGTCCCTTGAACGCTTATTGCCGACTGAGTGACTCCACCGGTTACTGTCAACTTGGAGGTGCCGCGGATTTCACCTGCTACATCCAAAGGCTTACCCGGACCTGTGGTTCCGATTCCCACATTTCCGCTTTTTAATACTATCGTCTTATGCCAGTACCCATCATATCTATCATACAGCACTGGCAATTTATAGGTTGTACCTCCATCATCACTGTCTAAGTTGATTGCAAACCGGTCTTGACCTCCCTCATCGGTCACTGCTATGGCCGTTCCGTTTTTCTTAATGTTAAGTTTAAAAGTAGAAGGGGGATTTGTTATTCCTATTCCAACATTAGAGTTGGTACTATCCACGTATAGAGTGCCACTATTAACGTTCAGCTTTGCAGGTGTGAGCTCATCTCCACCATCACCTGCCGTACTTGTGTGTTTATGAGGATCGTTGCTATAGGCCATAAAAAACTCCTTTTGTTAAAGTTGATTTAGTATTAAAATGTTGAAATCACATCATTCTCCCATAGATCGCCCTTATCTGCTGTATTGTAAAAATCGACTGGTTTTTTCTATGTCATATATTTCCTCCTTCTATTGCCAGCCTTGATAAACTCCCTTTTTTATCACAGCACCACCTTCTTCTCATGCCCCACTCTAACCTTCGTATCAATAAGTATTTTGAACCCCCTTTCTTTAGCCTGTAAACAAAACGCCACGTCCTCCATGGTAAAATCCACCATGTCACCAATCCTTTTTTCTATAAAGATGAGACATGGCCATAGTGTATAATCCATGTTTTTCAAACAGCAAGGGGCTTGGACAACAAAAGGTTACCTGCAGGTAACCGGTGGGTTGTCTGATTATTTTATGAATGGCAGTAACAGGTTATTGAAAAAGTCAGCTCATATGGTTCGACTGGCTCACCATGAGCGGAATAATAGGGCAACTCTGATGAAATTTAAGCATTTCTACCGTTCGTCCTGAGCCTGTCGAAGGATGAAATTGGGTTTTTCAACACCCTGTGCGTGCGGATTCACAATAAAACCAACGTACTGCTTTCTCTTTTTGAATGTCTTTCTTCATTGTGACAGTGTATTTTTTACCTGCGCTGTATTGTCAAAGAGACCTTATCCCGAAAGATTTTATTCATGCCACGGCTGAGCGACCTGCTGTCCGAAAAACTTAAAAAACGCCTCCTTACCGGGACGCGTGAGCGTCGCAAGACCTCCGTGCAGCCGGAATTGCCGCGCGGCATTCATCCGCGGGCAAAAAAGCCCGCTGCCGCGCCGCTGCCGAAAGTTCCGCCCCCTGATTTCGTCGCCATTGACGTGGAAACAACCGGGCTCGACTTTTCGTCCGACCGGATCATTGAAATCGGCGCCGTGAAATTCATCGGCGGCAGGCCCGGCGAGGAGTTCTTATCTTTTGTCAATCCCGGCGTCCCGGTCCCGGCGGTCATCACCGAGCTTACCGGTATTACCGATGCCGAGGTTGCGTCCGCGCCCAGGTTTTCGGAGATCGCGGAGAAACTTCTTTCCTTTATCGGCGACCTCCCGCTCTGCGGCCACCAGATCACCTTTGATCTCACCTTTTTAAACAGGGAGCTGGAGCGTGCGGGGCGGCAGCCGTCAGGCAGGCAGTCGCTCGATACGGTCCTGCTCTCGAAAATCATCCTCCAGTCCGGCACGCGTTTTTCGCTCAAATCGGTGAGCGACCGGCTCGAGGTAGCGCTTGACAATGCGCACCGGGCGCTTGCGGACGCAAAAGCCTCCGGCGAGGTGGCGGCAAT
>CAISVC010000044.1 GCA_903888815.1 uncultured Fibrobacterota bacterium | reverse complement strand
CGTAAGAAGGGTTGAGCCGGTTGGAACTATTTATGGTCATGAGATGCCGGAGAAAACGGTCAGACCGACACAAAAATTTCCAGCGACCGCCTCGCCGGCCTACGGCCAGTCTTTGGAACAGAATCTCATGATTAAGTCCCCGCCGCTCCACACAATGGGGATAACAGGGCATGGGGTACTCGTGGGAATGCTGGACACCGGCTTTCGGTGGCGTTTTCACGAATCCCTGCAAACGCGGCATGTGGTCGCTGAGTGCGATTTTATTCAGCATGATTCTGTAACGGCAAACCAAGACTGTGGCGTATCTACCCAATGGTGTGATGCGATAAATCAAGACCAGCACGGCACATTAACCATGTCAACGCTCGGCGGGTTCATGCCGGGCCAGCTTGTCGGACCGGCTTTCGATGTCGATTTCATTTTGGCCAAAACCGAATATCTCCCTGTTAGCGATTACAAATGGGAAGAGGATAATTGGGCGGCCGGCATTGAATGGATGGAGGCATGCGGAGTCGATGTCGTCAGTAGTTCACTCGCGTACAATACATTCGTTGATTCAGCAAGTTACACCTGGGACCATGGAGATTTCAACGGGCGAACCACGGTCTGCACAAAGGCTGCGGTTCGAGCCGCAGAGTTGGGTATCGTGGTTTGCGACGCCATGGCCAACGAAGGCAATGGGAATGACGTTGTCGGCACCTTACTCGCGCCGGCCGATGCTGATAGCATTATCTCTGTCGGTGCCGTCGACTTCTCCCGCCGGCTGGCATCGTTCAGCTCTACCGGCCCGACAAACGATGGACGCACAAAACCGGACGTCGTTACCCCCGGTGTGGGTGTTTATTGCGCGTCCACTTTTGCCTCCAACGCGTATTTCTCCGTTAATGGGACGTCCCTTGCGACGCCGCTGGCAGCCGCCTCCGCGGCACTCTTACTATCGGCACGTCCCGAGCTCACAGCCATACAGGTCCGCGATATTCTTCGAAGCACCGCCGACACGATCGACGTTTCAACCTTCCCCACGCGACCAAACAACTTTACAGGATGGGGGCTGGTGAACGTATTCAACGCTGCGCTCTCGTACGGGCCGATTTTCGGCAATTCACCTACTGTTGAAACCACAAATACCTTTAGTGCCGTGTCAATAAACGTGGTCTCTAAGTTCGGCCTGCGTCCCGACTCCGTCCTCCTTCATTATGCGGTTAGTCCCGACACTGCGTTTTTCACAATTGCTATGAGTCTGGATTCCTCCATGTTTTTCCCCACTTCAGGAAGATATAAAGTCACGATCCCACCGCAATCCTTCGGGGCCGAGGTGACATTCTTCATCGATGCGCGAGACACCAGTCACAAGATTTACAGAAACCCTGCGGCTGTCACGGGAAAGGTTTGGAAGCTCAAGTATGGGGTCACGGGGATTGAGACTGCCCCCGAAATTCCGGCCGCATATTCGCTCTCGCAGAATTTCCCAAACCCTTTTAATCCGAGCACAATAATTCAGTATTCTTTGCCGAAGAACCAACACGTCGTTCTGAAAATTTATAACGTGCTCGGACAGGAAGTACGAACGCTCGTGGATGAGCAGCAACCTCCGGGATTCAAGGCGGTGGAGTTTGATGGCAGCCGCCTGCCGAGCGGCGTATACTTCTATCGATTGACTACCGCGAACTATTCTACTACGCGAAGAATGCTTCTGCTTCGGTAATGAAGTGTTGATTGCCGATCTTTCTATATCACTGCAAGGGAATTGGGTTTTCCTTGTATTACTACTTTTGGCCGGCATTGGAGCGGCAATTCTTTTCTACCGG
>CAISVC010000043.1 GCA_903888815.1 uncultured Fibrobacterota bacterium | reverse complement strand
TCATTATCGCCGCGTGTTTCTGTGCAACGACCCTTCCGTTGCAGGAATAGATACTGAACTCTCCCTTCCCTCCCTCATGAACAGTGCAAGCAACCGTGGAAGAGGCTGGATGTATCGATATTGGATACCCCGACAGCGGCGCACTCCTGTTGTTCAATGCCTGTGAAGCTGCAGCAAATGTCGAATCCGCTCTGATTATCGCTCCCGGAGTTGCGTGCCTGAATATGGTATCGAGACTGTACGCGATACTCCACGCAGTCGGATTATCGGGCGCCGAAGGATTGAATGTCGTTGTGTCAAGCAGGCAGGCGTATACAGGAAGCGACGCGGCCTTGAGGCCGTTGAGTAACACGCACCTGGCCACTTCATAGGCGCCATAATCACTGAAATGCGTATCATCATTGATGGCAGGTTGGTCGGGCCATAACGGGCTGGCAACAAAATGCGCATATTCCATTGTGGAATTATTGCCCAACGCGGTCTTCAAACGAAGGCTCATCGCATTGAGATCTATCAGCTTCGCATTGAGCGACCGAGCGGTCGTACGCGTTAGTTCCGCAGAGCCGCTCACTGATGTTGAGCTGTCGGTATCGCCGCGACGGGCCACCGGTGTTACAAACACCATGGTTGCGCCGTGTGCGACAGCGCTGTCCCTGAACGTCCGCATATTTGCCTGGAACTGCGTTTCATAACCGGATGTTTTGGAATCGTTATGACCGAATTCAAAAAACAGATAATCGCCGGCCTTCATCACGCTGCAGATCTTCCGCAATCGGTTGGAACTGATAAATCCGCTCGAAGTCTGTCCGGAATTCGCAAGATCGTTAACGATAATGCTTGAATTAAAGAACCGGTGAACCATCTGTCCCCATGCTGTCCACGGTTCGTCTTCCTGTTCTACAACCGTCGAGTTGCCGCACAGATGCAGCGTTATGCCGGAGTCTGCTTTCACTATATCAATCCCGCCGATACACGGCCGGGCACCGCTGAACTCAAAGGTCAATTTATGGTCCCAGCTCAGACAGATGGGAGGATACTCGCGGCCATACGAGACATCCAGCGCAACGTTGGCCGTTGTACCCGCTATACTCGAATCTCTCCGCATGACCGTAAAGGTCCGCGTAACTATTTGTCCCGCTGCAGTATGCAGTTTTTCCACCAGCAGACGGCGCGATTCGGCCCTGATGGTGGTCGTCGCGGTATCGCCCGGATCGCCGATGTAAAATGTCACCGTATATGCGCCTTCCGGTACGCGAACCGAAAAGTAAAAAGAGGAAAAACCATTGTTATTCCAACCGACAATAACGTCGCGATTCAATCCCGCAGGGTTGACCCGATTCAACCCTCTCAAATGAGTGGAATCCCAGTTTTCAAATCCGAAAGTGCCGTTCGTGTTATCATTTGCATATGGTATGGTATACAAATTGGCAGTAGTTACCTTTGTATATCCGGTTACGGCTGGGACAGACGCTACGCCAAAATCAAATTTGTAGGTTTGCGCATAAGAATTAACGGCGAACAGGACGGCCGCAACCGCTGCGTTAAGAATAACAGCATTTTGATTTTTTTTACGTTTGAATACCAGGCGAAATATTTTCATTTTTCCCTCTTATTGCCTGTCCCGGCAGGTGATGCTGTAAACCATCTTTCCGTTTTTCCCCTTACCTGACAATATAATGAACTTATAAAAAAATATACTAAATTATTTATCCGTAATTACTATCATTAACTTATAAAATAATACTCCAATATTTTTTGAATGTCTCGCTATTGTTACATATCTTATTGATTTTACGATATATTTAATGCTCTATTTTTTTAAAATTATAATAATAATCCATGGCTGACAGTGCTGCATTAAACGACGATCGCGCCCTCAAGATCCCACAAATCCTCCCACGACTGACCGGCTTTCCATAAAAACACCTGTCCCTTAACAAGCCTGCAATTTTTATCAATCCCGGCGATTGCCTTCGTTTCCTCTTTCGTGAGCGGCGCTGAAACCGCGGCCTGCAGATTCGCCAGATATTTGCTGCGGTTGACCGAAAGAGGTATCGGAACCTGTCCGCGCTGTATCGCCCATTTGACGCATACAACTGCCGGATGCACGTTCAACCGCTTCGCTATTGCAGCGATGACCGGATCTTCGATATCGACAGTATCTTCCGGCGTTCTGTCGCGCTCAGGGCGGCAAGGCGATCCGATCGGGCTGAAAGCGATGGGAATAATTTTATTGTCAACCAGAAACCTGAAAAGTTCCGGCTGTTGAAAGTGCGGATGCGACTCGAATTCATTGCTCACCGGTTTTATTTCGGCGTCGCGCAGAAGCAGTTTCAGTTTCGGAATAGTCATATTGGACGTACCGATGTGCTTCACCAGACCCATTTTCACCAGCTTCTCCAATTGCCGCCAGGTTTTCATATAGTTTTCGTGGATATACGGTTTTGCATTGGGATCGCGCGATGAGACATCCACCCCTTTCGCATGAAAGTTGGAAAACGGCCAATGAATGAGGTAAAGATCGAGGTAATTGAGCTGTAAATCTTTGAGGGACTTTTCGCATGAAGGAATGACGTCTTTTTCGGCATGCTTATCGTTCCAGAGTTTGGAGGTTATCCATAATTCCTCGCGTTTAAAGCCGCGTGCCATCAGGTCATTCAGGGATTTTCCGATGCAGTCCTCATTCCCATATACCGAGGCGCAGTCGATATGCCGGTAGCCGAGCGAAATTGCGTCTTTTACCGCCTCGGCTATCTGTTCACCTTTATACCTATCATTGCCGAATGTCCCCAATCCTATACACGGCAGCCTGGCGCCGCTGGAAAGCGCTATCTTTGGAATCTTTTCCGGATCGACACCTTCGGGAGCACCGACAAATCCGCGTACGTTTTTAACGCTTGCCATTATGAAAACCTCCTGTACCGGTTGACAATAAAACTGCGCAAACGGCTGAAAGCCGCTTTTTCCGTTATTTTATTTCCTCATCAAATACCACTGCCACCTTGCCGCACTTTCCTTCGTTCATGAGTTTGTACGCATCAGACACTTTATCGAGGGTGAAACGGTGCGTGACAAGGTCTTCAGGGTGAATGCCCCAGCGGACAAGACGCTCCACCAGTTCTTCCATCAGCCAGATGCTTGTTACCCAGGAACCGTAGATGGTTTTCTGGTCATGGATAATGTCGGGACTCGGATTGAACTCAACGGTGCCGCCTTCACCCACCATGGCGATCCTGCCCCATTTACGAGTTGCCCGTATGGAAAGCTGACGCCCCTGCGTATTGCCCGAGCAGTCAACGGCGCGCTCGACGCCGTTGCCGTTTGTTAATTCCCTGATTTTTCCAAGCGTATCCGGGCCGGAAATAAAGACATGGTCGGCAAGTTTTTTGTCCTGTGCGATCCGGCAGCGCTCCCGGGTCACATCAACGCCGATACACTTCTGCGCTCCCATGGCTCCGGCAAGCATGAGGGTCGCGAGACCTACAGGGCCTAATCCGACCACGAGCACCGCATCATTTCCGGAAATACCGATTTTTACCAGGCCCTCGTATACCGTACCGAAGCCGCAGGCCACCTGCGCGCCGTCGGTATAGGTCAGTTCGTCCGGCAGCAGCACGCAATCCTTTTCGTCGGCAAGAAGATACGGAGCCATGCCGCCGTCCCGCTGCCAGCCGTAGGCGGCGCGCAGCGGACTCGTGCAGCTTATCATGTATCCCCTGCGGCAGTCGTTGCAGAGCCCGCAGCCGGAGATATGGTACACAACGACACGATCGCCCTCTTTGAACCGCCTCATGCCGGGCCCGCACTGCACGATCCGGCCCGCAGGCTCATGACCGGCAATTTTATTCTGGTATCCTTCCGGGCCCTTGCCGAGGTGCTCGCGGTAAATAGCCCTGATATCACTGCCGCAGATGGTTGAGGATTTTGTTTTAATAAGCACCTCGCCGTGTCCCGGTTCAGGAATCTGAACTTTTTTAATTACCACCGT
>CAISVC010000042.1 GCA_903888815.1 uncultured Fibrobacterota bacterium | reverse complement strand
TCCATTGATATAACGGATCGCGAGGGGCAGCGGAAATACTGTGGAGAATTCCTTGATAAAGGGAAATCTGAATTCGGTATTGAACACGGCGACGCGGGTGCCGGAGAGATCAAAGTAGCGCCATCCCCTGAACGGCACGACCATGGCGGAGTAAAAGGCATAGCGGACGTTTTTTTCGTATTGGTCGTAATTGATGTCCGAATAGGTGAAGAGCCAGTTTTCACTGCCTCCCAGAAGGTACCGGCGCGGGGATGCCGAGGCCGAGAGCGACTGGCTTGCGCCGATAAAAAGCCGGTTCGCCCACACGAACCTTTTCCACAGATGGAGGTAATCGCGGAAGTCGATTTCACCGGAGATAAACGGTTCTTTGATAAAAGAGAACGGCGGCAGCAGCTCGACGGTCGCTTCTCCCCGCAGTCCGTTCAGCGGGCCGGTCATGCCCCAGAGAATATTGTCGAACGAATAGGAGAGCGAGGGTTGAATGATATTGACCGTGTAGTTCCCGCCGCTGCGGGCAACGGCGGCCGAGTCTCCCCGCGGCCTGCGGTTGATGCTGCGGGCCATACACTGGAAATCGAGACGGGAAAACATGGAAAAGGGGTATGTTGCAAGAAAAAAACCGCCCAGTTCGGCATCGTAATAATAAAGTGAATCGTTATAACCGGTGTAATCTTTGAAATAATAGGCGCCGCCGCCGAAATTTATCCGTTTTTTCAGATACGTGTATGACCCGAAAAAGTGCATGGTCGATTCAAAATCGTTCTGCACATCGCCCGCAAGCGTTATCCGGTGGTCGCCCATGATATCGCTCAGGCTGAGGAGCCATTGACCTGCGTACCCGTAAAAACTCGACATGCCGAGTCCGACGGTTACAAGATCCGGAGAAAATTTGAGGCGATACGGCTGGGCCGGAGGAATGCTGGCCGCTTTTTCGGTTGTTTTTTTTGATGATGCTGTATCGAGGGAAATGACCGAAGAGGCTATGGCAGTGAGCGTATCGCGCTTCGGATTTACCGGCAATGATGCAACTGACGCGGTATCGTTCTTTTTTATCGTATCTGCCGCGGAAACTTTTGAGATGGCGGTGCGCAGCGTATCCCGAACCGCTGATTTTTTCTCCTCTGCCGATTTTTTCACGGTACGCGCAGTGTCGATCTTCGCCGGGGAGAAATAATGACGTGAGGTATCAAGCATCGCCTCCACCCACTTGGTTTTTTGAAGAGAATCCGCCACATATTTTTCAAGCGGTTTTTCCATTCGCCACACATCCCATCCCTGTTTCTGGAACAGGGTAAAAACGACCGATGAGCCGTCCGAGGCCCAGTCGGGGCCGGAACATCCGCCGATGAAATCGGTTATCGGCCGCCCTTTTTCAATACTGTCCACCGGGGCGATGTATAGATTGTCAATGCCGTTCCGGTCGGACACAAACAGCACCCGGTTGCCGAGGGGCGAAAGACATGGTTGTTTTTCATTCCACGGTGTCCGGGCCAGCACGCGGCTGTTGCCGGTTTTCAGGTCTAAAAGCGCCAGGTTGGTGGATGAACTGCCCCAGGCGGTCATCGGCGGATCGTCGACCCGCAGACAGGTATCCTGCAGGGAGTAGATGATGACGCTGTCGCCGGATGAAAAGCGGGGATCGGCCTTGAAGGCGGTGCTTTCCGTCAGGCGCCGTAAATTACCGGTTTTCATGTTGTAAAGAAAAAGATCGCTTCTGCCGCTGTCGACGCCGGCGAAGGTGATCATGGCGCCGTCATGCGACCAGTCCGGACCGGCAATGCTTGAAAGGTGCGTGGAGATGGTTTTCACAAGCTTCCGTTTCATGACATCCACAATGCGGATCTGGTCATGACCTTCGTCTTTGGTCACAAAGGCGAGTTCGCTGCCGTCCGGTGACCAGCACATGCCGGAGCGGAACGGATGGAAGGACTCGAAAAAGCCGCCGTAACCGCTCTGGCTGATCTCCTGCTCTATTTTGCCTTTGCAATCCGTGATCAGGATCCGTGTAAAGTCGCGGCGGTCGCTGAAGAAAGCCACCCGTTTCCCGTCGGGTGATATCCGGGGACGGAGATTGAAAAAACTTCTCGAATCGAGGTGGGAAGTGATTGCTGCCGCGGTTTTTTCCGGATTGATCCGACGCCCGATTTCAGGCCAGTACAGGCGCTTGAGTTCCTGCAGCCATTCTTTGCCGAGCGTTTCCGCTTTTTTTTTATATACGGTCTTCAGTGCATTATCAAGCGACTTTGATGTTTTGAATTCGCGCAGGAACCTCGTGAAGGCCGAATCACCCCTGCTCGATGCGAGAAACAGGAGAAACGACTGTCCGCCTTTATAGGCCATGTATCCGTCAAGCGCAGGGCCGGGAAGGGGCACCTCAGCGTTGATCGTGTAGTCCATGAGGAACATGTCTGATTCGATATTCCAGCCGGATGAAAGGTATTCGGCAAGCCCTTCCATGAACCAGAGCGGCATCTGGAACATGCTCCCCGTAAGAAGGCTCGAGCCCAGCTGATCGTAGAGGATGCCATAGACAAATGCATGCACCATTTCATGGTGGACCACATGGTTGAACTCGTCGTAGGAACCGGCAAAGGGAACCACGACCCGGCTCTTGAATATTTCGGTAAAGCCCCCGACTTCCTCGGGCAGGAGTTCGGTGATCACATTGGTCTGATTGAAAAAATTAGGGTCGCCATATACGATGACCGGGACCGGATCTTTATGGGCGAACATGAAACGCCGGCTGAGTGTCCGGTAGATATCCTCGATCATCCTGTAGGACAGGTCCGGCAGGTCTCCCTGACCCTGATGGAAGTACAGCGTAAAATGCGCTGCCGGAAAATAGTGCCAGGAAAAATCGGTATATTGCACTTTGTTCTGGCCGAAGCCGAAGACGGGAGAAAAAAAGAGGAACGCACAAAGAATGCTAAGGATGAAACATCTCATCATCGTAAAGCCCCATTCCATGAAAAACAACCGGCTGAAGTGTCCTTTTATACTACGGTTCATTGCTCTGGTAATTTTATGCCCCTGTTCCGGCAGACTTAATATAGAAGTACCTGATAAAAGATACTATATGCAGCATTTGATAAAATATGCAAACGCTTTTATACGGCCCAAAAAACTCTTGCGTTTTTTATGCCGATAATCTTTTTTATAAGCTGAAACAGTGATGCGCAGGTTGAATATGTTCAGGGATTTTTTCCTGAAAGAAGGAACAGAAAAGCTGGTTGACTCTTTAAGCGGTCAGATATTATTATTATAGGATACATTTTTCCGGTTCGCCGCACACCGGCCGCAACGGGAAAAATAGTAACGCTTCATACCCATTAAGCCCTTTAAAAAATATGAAAAAACGATATCTTTTCAAGACAGCAGTTCGCGTATTGTGCTTTCTGCTGGCTGTAGCGGTTTGCGCCAGTGCAGGAAGAAAGATCGTTGTCCCGCGCGACTTTCCCACCATCCACGCTGCTCTTGGCGAAGTCGACGCAGGCGATACTATATTTGTCAAAAAGGGCATATACAAAGAGAATATCGCCCTTGCCGATAACGTGGTGCTCATCGGCGAGGATATGCGCACTACCGTCATCGACGGCAAACGCGAGGGACCCTGCGTGACCGGCGCCGACGGAGCGGTTATCAGGAATTTTACCATAAAGAACGGCCTCACCGGCGTCCTGTGCAAAAATACCCGTCCGGTCATTGAACGGAATTTTATCGTGGACAATAAAGGCGCCGGTATTCATGCTCTGATCTCGCTTCCGGATATCAACAACAATGTCATTTACCGCAACGAATGGACGGGTATCTTTCTTGAATCCGCGCGCAGCACGCGCACGGCAATCGATCATAACGTTATTCTGGAAAACGGTTATTGCGGCATTTTCTGCGCGCATCGTTCCGAAGTGCTGGTGCGCAACAATATTATTATAGAGAACAAGCAGTACGGTATTTTCGTGGCGCCCGAAGCGCACAAGACGCGTATCATCAATAACAATATTTTCAACAACCGCCTGCCGAACAACGGCGATGCGGTCGTACAGCCTAACAATATTCAGCGGCCGCCGAATTTCGTTGCTGCGGGGCATCCGCTGTATAATTATTTCGTCAAACCAATATCGCCGTGCAAGGGAAAGGGCGAAAACGGCACCGATATCGGTCTTATCACCGACCAGCAGATAGTGGCCCTTTCGACCGATCGCGACGGAGACGGTATCCCCGACGAAGTCGACCAGTGTCCGGATGTTCCTGAAGACAAAGACGGATTCGAGGATCAGGACGGCTGCCCGGACTATGATAATGACAAGGACGGCATTTATGATGCGCAGGACCAGTGCCCGAACGATCCGGAAGACCGGGACGGCTTCCAGGATCTTGACGGGTGCCCGGACTATGATAACGATAAAGACGGTATCCCTGACTCACTTGATAAGTGTCCGAACCAGCCGGAGACGGTGAACGGCTATAAAGACCAGGATGGATGCCCGGATGAGAAGCCGGAGGAGATCAAACAGACGCTTATTCTCAAGGGTGTTAATTTCAAGACTGCGTCAGCCGAGCTTCTAGAGGAGTCGTATTATGTGCTTGAAACGGTCTTCAATAACCTCGAAGCATTTCCCAATGTAAAGATTGAGATCGCCGGTCATACCGACAACCAGGGCGGTGACAGCTATAATATGGCGCTTTCCTATGACCGGGCGAAGTCGGTGATGAATTATCTCGTACAGCGCGGTATCAACCCGGACCGGATCGTGGCGAGAGGGTACGGCAAGACGCGTCCTATCGCACCCAACGAAACGGCGGAAGGCCGAGCGAAAAACAGACGGGTGGAAGTCGTCCCGCTTAAATAATACTTTAAAAAAAAAGGTTTGCATATGGCAAAAAAGATCATTCGGTCCAGGTATTCGTCGGGAAAGCTGTGGTGCCTCTGTGCGGTACTCCTTGTAGGGGTCGCGGATGTCCGCGCACAGGGCAATGGCGGATACGCGGCACCTTATTTCCAGGCCGATTTCATCCAGAGTCTGTCGGAATGGAGCTCTCCGCTTGTCAATCCGGCACTGCTTTACCGCGTCAATCAGATGCACTGGGACTTCGGGTATTATCGGTACGCGCTGGGCGCGCAGGGGCTGGGATATCAGCAGACCGGTTTTCTGCTGCCGCTCTACCGCAATCATACGCTGGGTATTACCTGTCTGTGGTCACTCGGCAGCGTCGATCGCATCGATTTTGATATAAATGGAAACCCCCAGCCAATGGGAAAAACATCTTTTGAAGATGTCTGGGTCGTTCCTTCGTATGGATTCAAGGTGCTGCCGTGGCTGATGCTCGGCGCCAATGCAAAAGTGCGTATCGAAAAACAGTTTATGCGGCAGAGGAAAATCAGCAAAATTCCGGGAGTGGACATAGGCGTATATCTCAACCCCCTTGATAATTACCGCGACATGGTCGGCGATCTCGGTTTCAGCTTCACTTTTCAGGATTTATTGCCGACGCAGATAGACTGGAATGATCCGATCAACAATACCAAGGAGCTGAGCGTAACCCGGGTGCGGGCCGGCGTCCGCTGGGCGGGATTCAATGATAATGTGGTATGCGATGCCGAGATAATGATTGATAACGGTCTGATTGCCGTGTTCAAGGCGATTAACTGGACAGAGTACCTTAATATGTTCCAGGCGCCCGACTCCATCGGGAGGATAATCGGCGAGCTTGTCGCCACTCCGCGTTTCGGCGCGCACTTCAAATACATGTTTCATCCGGCGTTCTGGATCAAGGCAGGGTGGACAAATAACAATATTCCCTTTATCGGCTTCAATTATAACCTGATCTATCTGCTGCCCGAAATGATCAACTATCTGAATTTCGATTTCAATCTGGGGTACAGCTTCATCGACTGGAGCGGCGGCGGGAACGATGAACGCGGGTTTACCATGATGACGAAGATCGGCACCGATTTCGGACCGACGCGCGAGCAGGTACTGTCCAAGCATCTGTACGACAAGCTCATTCTCGCCCCTATGGATGCCTACAACGAGGCGATGCGGCTTTACCTGGCCGGAAAATACTGGGAGGCGGGGTTTGCGTTCGGGAAGGTTCTATCGCTGTTCCCGAATTTCCATCTGAACGACAAGGCGAAATGGTATCTCGGCGACTGCTATACCAAGCTGTACATGGATGACATCGCCCGCGAAGTATACAAGGAGGCGCTCGAGGAATACACCACTTCGGAACAGCGTTCGCGATACATTTACGGCCTTCAGCGTCTTGATTACCGAGAGGGCAAATACGACGAGGCTTTGAAGAACCATGCGTTTATCACCAATCTTTACCCTGACAGCGACATCCGGACCGACGCCGACTACCTGGCCGGGGAGATACAGTTTCAGCGCAAGAATTTCACTGTTGCCGAGCAACTTCTCTCCCACGTGAAGCAGGAGGACCCGTCATATCTGTATGCGCAATATACGATGGCGATCATCAATATCGAAAACAATAAAGATCAGGCTGCGATTCAGAACCTCACCACGATCTTCAAAGACAGCACACAGGAGGCATCGGATCAGCTGCTGCAGGATGCGGCCAATCTGAAACTCGGACATATTTATTTCGAAAGCGGGGATAAGCTGCGCCAGGCGGTGGAAGCATATCAGCGGGTTCCGGACGGGTCGCCGTATCAGGACGAAGCGCTGCTCGGTACCGCATGGTCATGGATGAAGGTAAACCGTCCTGAGGAAGCGCGTCAGACCATTGATCATCTGATTGTGACGTATCCTGAGTCTCCGCTGATCCCTGAAGCGTATCTTGTGGAAGGATATTCCCTGATGCTGCTCAAGCGGTATGCGGAGGCGGTCAGCACACTCGAACAGAGTCTTGCAGCTGCTAAAAAACCTTACGTTACCGAGGGAGACCTCCAGAAGCGTAAGGTTTCTTTTGATGAGTATGTCCAAAAATTCGCGCCGACCGCAGAGAAGATCAAGAAAAATACCATGAGAAAACCGACCAATAAGGTGACTGAAGAGCGTTCGGAACTTGCCCCGGAATTCCAGAAATATGCCAAGGAATCGCGGGATTTCTTCAACTACACGCTGCTGGCGAAATCACATACCCGTTTCTTCAAACGGAGGGATGAGGTCATCGCCGACGCCGAATACGCGCTTGCCAAAGCCACTAATTTAATGAAGACGCGCAAAGCGGTTGAAGGTTTCCAGGAGCAGAAGGGGAAAGAACAAAAGCTTGATGAAGAACTCCTGAAGAAGCAGCGAGAACTCGATGAGCTTCAAAAGAAAGAGCAGGAAAAAGGGAAAGTAAAAGAACCGGAAAAAGGGAAAGAAAAAATAAAAGGTAAATAGTCTTCAAGAATATTGTTGAGGAGAATCGGTACATGCAAAGGATACGGTGCGGAGTTGTTCTCATAGCGGCTACACTATATTCGGTGGTGCTCATAGCGCCCGTTTCAGTTCTTGCTGCAAGCGATGAAGGACGTAAACAGGAGCTTCAGAGGGAAATTGATAAGCTAAGGAAGGAAAAAGAGAAGCTTGTGACGCGCGGGCAGCAAGATCAGGATAGGAACAAGCCGACCGGTAAAACTCTGGACGAGATTATTCAGCGATGGGAAAACCTCCTCAAGGATTGCGAAGCCGGGAGGAAGTCGATGCGGTGCGCGGACGCCATGTACAACCTGGGGAGCCTTTACTATGACAAATCACGCGACGAGTATATCCAGAAGCGCGAAGAATATGAAAAAGCAATGGAAGTGTACGATAAAAAGC
>CAISVC010000041.1 GCA_903888815.1 uncultured Fibrobacterota bacterium | reverse complement strand
TGAATCTATCGCCTCCTGAATGGTTGCGTAATTGACAATATTGGCACCACCAGGCAGGGAATCTCCCGCAGGCATGCCTACGGTCCTATCGATTACGCCTACGGCTGCCCAGACCTGCGCAACAAGCCCGGCATCATATCCGAGTGCCTTGGCTTTTTTAATCCAGGTGTTGCGTGCGTCCCTGAAGGTTGCGTCAAACTGGAGTGAGCCGTCGAATTGAACGCCCCAGGCGATCTTGCGCGCCGCAGATATCCCAAGACCGCGGAAAGGGCCATAAAGATGGTGATACGTCGAATCATTGAAAGATTCCTCAGTAACACCTTCTGTTAAAAGGTAGAAAGCGAAAGTGCAAACAGTCATTTCTAGGTGTTGGTACCCAGGAAGCCAGTTTGTACCGAAGAATAGAGAAGGCGATGGCGGATAAACCTGTGAAAGAGGGTCTCGTGTATTTCGCCATTCTGGCCCCGCTAATCCATTAATACAATCTTCAGCCATGTACCAATCGGAATACCCACGTAGAGTTCGGCCTTCTGGACTTCCGCTACCCCAATACTCTCTTCCGTCAGGTTGTACAGCAAATTGTACGCACAATGACATAATGTCGGAGTATGCCTCATTGAGGCCCCCGCTTTGTTCGTGAGAATACCAGAGATTCGAGTGGGCGTATGTAAGGCCGTGGCCGAATTCATGGGCGACCAAATCGAGAACCGGAAGACAATTACCTATCATAATGGTATTACTCATTTCATTCCATGCACAGGTTCCGGGTGCTATCCCAAAAAAATATCTACATATGCACATTGCACCATTTTCATCATAGCTTTCAAAGCCCATGCTGTCGCGAGTGAAATCAATAACGGCGTTTATATTCTTCGCATACGATAACACGGCTTGGCATGTAAGTGGATAGCCACAATTACTGCTCGTATAAGGACATACAAAACTAGAACAAGCCCAGTTTGACTGGTTCTGGAAATATATTTCCTCCGCCGAATCAGGGTTAGGTACGTATGGCCAAAGAATTATTCCCCAATGCTGGCTGTCATTGAATAAATAATGCCGGCCGTTGGTATCATTGCGCCACCCCATAACCTGAACCCACTGGCCGCCCTCACTATCAAGAATATTTCCGGTCTGAATTTCTGTTTGGCCGCTGTCCGGATAGCCTTGTGGGTAAATAGGAGGATGTGGATTAGGTGGCGGATTTTGTCTGCGTATACTGCTTGCCTTATACAGCACCTTTCCGGTCCTTGCGTCAATGAACATTTCCCACGATTCATCGATCTGAGGCTCGGAAATATAGAAATGATACGCAAGCAATTTCCCAATGATAATAAGCGATGGGTTTCTTTGTACACGAGATCCGGTCGTATTACTCAGCGTTGCTTTTGCCGCATTGATCGCAAATGCCGTATCAATAGAGGGCAGCGTTGAAGGATAGTTTTCTGCCGTACATTCTTTGAGAAACTGAAATTTTGTTCATTATTTATGTTCCTTTTTTGAAAATTATTATAAACGCCCCTGTTAAAATAATGCTTCTATCAGGTTAAAATATACGACACAACCGGAGGTGTCAAATATCAAAAGGTATTTGCGATAATACCCGTCTGAAAAAGTGTATGAAATTTGTATGCTGTATTAAAACTGTACGCGAAATATTGAAAAAAACCGAAGAATTATGACAAGAATTGAAAAGAAGAAATGGGGTAACGATTTATGTCCGTTACCCCATTATGCGGGAAAACCGCCGAATTAGGCGGTTTTAATGGTCGGGGCGACTGGATTTGAACCAGCGACCACCAGAACCCCATTCTGGTGCCCTAACCAGGCTGGGCTACGCCCCGAAAATGAACATCAAAAATAAATCCCCACCTTTATGCGGAGCAAGGAGGGTTTTCACGGTTTTTTAGCTATCGGATATGCATGGCGGCCTCGGGAGATATACCTCACGAGGCCGTTTATACAGGTACATACCTTACCCCATGCAATTGACAGCCGGCGGGAGACTTATTCCTGGCAATTGCACTTCTTCGCAATCGAATGGAAGTGGTAGGCCTCGTCATTCCCCTGGGCTTTTTTCGCAGCAGCCCTGAAGTCTTCACAATTCTTGAACCCTTCCTTTTCAAGGCATTTTTCGGTATTGATGGAACAGCCCAGAAACAGAAACGATACTGCGGCAACCACTGCAAGACACTTTACCATTATTCCCTCCATTTCTTTTAAAGAAAGTCTGAATATCCGGTAATGATTTAACAATTAAATCGTTCATAAAATCGCACTTCCATCAATAAAAGTCAAGCTCCGTTTTTTAAAAACGCGCTGGATGTATCTTTTATCAAATTATTGCTATGCCAGATCAACAGCAAATAACCCCTCTCGATCCGGTGAGCGCAGCGATTTTTCTGCTCGGTGAAACGCTCGGCCGCACCTGGCGTTTTTCCGTAACCGGCCGCAGCGATTATGACCCGTTTCATGATTCCGGTAAAGGCCTTATTTACGCGTTCTGGCATTCCCATCTTCTGCCGCTCGCTTTCTATTTCAGAAACACGGCGAAAACGGCGGTTATATCCGGAAGCAGCGACGGTATAAGAGCCGCGGCTGTTGCGCAGCGCTGGGGACATACCGTAATTCACGGTTCCTCAAGTCATGGCGGGACGCAGGCACTGCGGACGTGTATAAGGACGCTGAAGAGCGGCAGAAGCATCGTCATCACGCCCGACGGTCCCAGAGGTCCCCGCGAAACCGCCAAAAAGGGCGTTGCGCAGATCGCGCTCCTCTCCGGTTCGTCCGTTATCCCGGTCAGCGCGGTACCAGAAAATGCCTGGAGGCTCAAGTCGTGGGATCGTTTCATGATTCCCCTCCCCTTTTCCCGGATCACCATACGCATCGGCGATCCGCTTCATGCCGGATCCGGTGCCGCTGATGAAATCGTTATCAGCCGCCTTACGGAACGAATTCAGGAAGCGCTGACGTTATGAACCTGTCCCCGGACACATGGCCGCGTGATATTTACCTATGTATTCCCTCTTATCAAGCAGCGGCAGGCCTTGCAACAGTACTGCCGGGATTGCTCGAATCAGTCCCTGCCAGGCAGGTATGCATTGTCGACGACGGGTCCACTGACGGTACCCGCGAACTCTGCGTTCGCAGCGGTACGCTGTATCTGAGTCATCACAGGAATTATGGCAAGGGGGCGGCGCTCGCTACCGGTTTTACCCGCCTTCTGCAGGAAGGTGCGGAAGCCGTCATCACCATGGACGCGGACGGCCAGCATTCGGTTGATGATCTCGTTCTGTTTCTCGAAGACTACCGTTCGCATCCGGACACGGGCATCTGCATAGGAAAGCGAAAAATGGCACAAGGACATATGCCGCTCCTGCGGATTTTTTCAAATACCGTGACTTCGCGCCTGTTGACGCTGCTGTGCGGAGTACCCATACTCGACAGCCAGTGCGGTTACCGTCTCTATTCGTCACGGTTATTACGCGCAATTGCCATTACTTCCAGGCGCTTTGCAATGGAATCGGAAGTGCTGCTCAAGGCGTCATACTTAGGTTTCCCTATCCGTTTCATAGAGGTGCAGACATTATATTTCAAAAGCGCGAGTCATATTTCACATGTGCTCGATACGCTCAGGTGGATACGGGAGGTGGGCAGTATCTGGCTTTCACTCCGCCGGTCCAGCCGTAACGACAAACAGACAAATTGATATTCTGTCAAGCTAAAAATGGAATTTCTGCCTCCCAAAATCGCGTGCGAACGGCTTATAAAAAATCTTCGGTCAAAAGGCATCAGCGACGAGCAGGTGCTGGATGCGTTTCGTAAAGTGCCGCGCCATCTTTTCCTTGACGGGGCCATGTACATGCAGGCGTATGACGACAATGCGCTCCCGATAGGCTGCGGCCAGACTATTTCGCAACCGTACATCGTGGCCCTGATGACGCAACTTCTTGCACTGAAAAAGGACGAAAAAATTCTTGAAATCGGGACGGGATCGGGATTTCAGACCGCGATTCTGGCCCAATTCTCCCGCAGGGTCTATACGGTCGAATGTCAGCGCGAACTCGCCGAAATTGCGAGGCGCCGGCTTCGCGGCATGGGGTACGAAAATATCGTTTTCAAGCAGGGTGACGGAAGCGCAGGATGGCCGCAGCATGCGCCGTTTGAGAAAATCCTGGTTACGGCAGGTGCGCCGGTAGTGCCGGAGGTGCTCTGCGAACAGCTCGCCACGGGCGGGCGGATGGTGATTCCCATCGGCGACCGGTATGGTCAGGAACTTGTTGTATACGATAAAACGGAAAAAGGTTTTGAAAAGCGAAGCGAATGCGGCGTTGTTTTTGTTCCGCTTGTCGGCAGACACGGGTGGCAGAAGGAGGAATGAAAGGTCATTATGGGAATTACTGAATTTCTTGCACAGTACATAACCGCGTTTATCGATAAAACAGGATACGCGAGCGTCTTTATGCTCATGACCATGGAGAGTATGGTGCTTCCGGTGCCCAGCGAAGCGGTCATGCCGTTTGCCGGGTTTCTGGTCGCGGAAACGAAGTTCACCTTTGCGCTGGTGATTGCTTTCAGTACTGCCGGCAGCATCATCGGGTCGCTCATCTCCTACTGGATCGGCCGTTACGGCGGTCGGCCCTTTATCCTGCGCTTTGGCAGGTATTTCCTCCTCGACCATGACGATCTTGCCGCCACAGAGCGGTTTTTCGGCAAGTATGGCGAGGCAACGATTTTCATATGCCGGTTTATTCCGGTCATCCGTCACCTTATCTCCATCCCTGCCGGAACCGGAAAGATGAACCTTCTGAAATTTTCAATCTATACTGTTTTCGGCGCCGGACTCTGGAATGCCTTCCTGTCTGTTTGCGGCTTCTATCTGCGGAAAAACTGGGAAACAGTCATGCACTACAGCAGGTATGTCGATATCGGAGTGTTTGTGCTGTTGGCAGCATGCATTGCTTTTTTTATTTCAAAACATATAAAGAGACGCCGCCTTTCCGCATAATTACTCTTTGAACAGAAAACCTGGAGTGATGTATTTTAGACTCTTTTCCAAACAGAGAGTGTCTACACTTTTCTTTCACGAGGAGCGCATCTATGGCACGGCAGAAAGTACCTCATGACGGTAATTCGGCGGTTTCGCATGTCGCCCACGCGGTGAGCGAAATCATTGCAATATATCCGATTACGCCTTCCTCCCCGATGGGTGAAACGTGCGATGAAAAATCAGCCGCAGGCGAAAAAAATATCTGGGGGACAATTCCGCTCGTGGCCGAGCTTCAATCGGAAGGCGGCGCCGCAGGAGCCGTGCACGGCGCCCTTTCCAGCGGGGCGCTCACAACGACCTTTACGGCATCACAAGGTCTGCTGCTCATGATCCCGATCATGTATAAAATCGCGGGAGAACTCACCCCGACCGTGTTTCATGTATCGGCGCGTTCCCTTGCCTGCCAGGCGCTCTCGATTTTCGGCGACCACAGCGATGTCATGGCGGTCCGCCAGACCGGTTTCGGGCTCCTCGCTTCCACCACCGTGCAGGAAGCCATGGACTTCGCGCTTATCGCGCACAGCGCTACGCTCGAAGCACGGGTGCCGTTTCTCCATTTTTTTGACGGATTCCGCACTTCCCATGAGATCCAGAAAATCGAGGAACTGACCTTTGACGACATGCGCGCCATGATTGACGAAAAGCTGGTGCATGCGCACCGTAAACGCGCGATGTCTCCCGATCATCCGTTTATCAAAGGCACTGCCCAGAATCCGGATGTTTATTTCCAGGGCCGTGAAACCGTCAACCCCTACTACATTGCCTGTCCTGGTCTCGTTCAGAAGGCCATGGATCAGTTTGCCAGCCTCACCGGACGCAAATACAATTTATTTGATTACGTCGGCGCACCAGACGCCGGGCGCGTCGTT